>NZ_KV836169.1:0-5370 GCF_001838255.1 Corynebacterium sp. HMSC073B01
GTGGCATGCGGACACACTTTTCTTTACTTAACCCTCTAGCACGGCACGTCCACCGCAGCGATGCGGTGGGGTTGGATCGTGAGGCTCTCCCCGGTGGATTCGAGCACCGCGGAGATGGTGGAGGGGGTCATCATCACGATGGAGATCCAGTCATGGCTGGTGGCACCCGCATAGTCCACGTAGTGCAGGCGCACCTGTGTGCCCGCGGTATAGGCGCGGCGCAGCTCGGACATGCTCTCCCGCGGCGAGCGGAAGGTCCGGGTGTCCGAGGCCTTCGTGCCGTCCGCCGGGTCCACGGCGATGGCCTGGTCGTGGGCGCGGCGAAAACCCTCCACGGCGCCGTCGATCTCCGAGGCGATCTCGGTGGAGTCCCCAGTGATGTCCATGATGTTGCGCTGGGGAGTATCCACGCGAGACGGGACACGAGCCGAGTGGGGTTCGGTGGCGGAGCCCTGCTGGAATGCCCTGGTGGCGTCGTCAATCAAATACCGCAGGGACTGGGGAACGGACGAGAGACCGCCGGGGGACATGCGATCCAGGAAGGCCTCGATGTCCTTCCATGGGGCGTCATAGCGCTTCGGCCCGATCAGGCTGAATACGTCGCCTTCGCGGCCGTCCTCGCGCACCAGGGTGGCGGTGAGCCCCAGACGGCGGCGAGACTGCAGGTCGGAGGTCATGCGGAACACCGGGGCAGGCAGCAGGTGAACCTCGTCGTAAATGATTAAGCCCCAGTCGCGGGAGTCGAACAGCTCCAGCGCCCGGTATTCGCCCTTCGACTTGCGCGTGACCACTTGGTAGGTGGCGATGGTCACGGGGCGGATCTCCTTCTTCTCTCCGGAGTATTCGCCGATTTCATCCTCCGTCAGGGAGGTGCGGCGCACTAGCTCGTCCTTCCACTGCCTGCCCGCGACGGTGTTCGTCACCAGGATCAGGGTGGTGGCCTTTGCCTTGGCCATCGAGGCCGCGCCGACCATCGTCTTGCCCGCACCACATGGCAGCACTACCACGCCCGAGCCGCCTTCCCAGAAGCTATCGGCCGCCATCTCCTGGTAGTCGCGCAGCTGCCATTCTTCGTGTTCCTGCGACAGCTCGATGGGGTGTGCCTCGCCGTCGACGTATCCCGCCAGGTCCTCTGCGGGCCAGCCGACCTTCAGCAGTTCCTGCTTGAGCCTGCCGCGCTCGGAAGGGTGCACAACGATCGAGTCCTCGTCGATCTCTGCGCCCAACATGGGCTTGATCTTTTTGTGACGCCGGATCTCCGTCAGCACAGCCCTGTCCGTCGTCTCTAGCACGAGCCCGTGCGCTGGGTGCTTGATGAGCTTCAGCCGCCCGTAGCGATCCATCGTGTCGGCAATGTCGATGAGCAGCGGCTGCGGGGCGGGGAACCGCGAGTAGGTTTCCAGCACGTCCATGATCTGCTCCGCGTCGTGCCCTGCCGCGCGGGCGTTCCACAGCGCCAGCGGGGTGATGCGGTAGGTGTGCACGTGCTCCGGCGCGCGCTCCAGCTCCGCGAACGGTGCCAGCGCGGTGCGCGCCTCCTGCGCCTGTTCGTGGTCGATTTCCAGCAGCACGGTCTTATCCGACTGCACAATGAGCGGTCCGTTTCCAATGCCCACGCTGTGTGTCACTTCCTTTTTGTTTATCGACGCCACCGCGACGGTGTTGCTCAAGCCAAAGACATCATTTTACGCTGCAGTGGTGCGAACTCGTGCTCCACTATGCTGAGACCCATGATTGCTCAGACGGGAAATCTGCGCCAATGGCAGTATTTCGTGGCTTTAGCGGAGACCGGTAGTTTTACAGCGGCGGCAGCGCGACTGGGAGTGAGTCAGCCGCCTGTCTCCAATGCCATTAAGCGCTTAGAAGCTGGTGTAGGTACACCGCTATTTATCCGAGGGGCGGGGGAAGTGAAACTAACCGAGGCAGGGTTGACCTTGCTTCCATATGCCCGGGTGATTAATCGCGATCTTCAGACTATGCATTCGATGATTGACGGTATCCGAAGTGGTGCGCAAAGCGGGTTTCGTTTGGCCATCAGTAGTGCGCTTCCAAGCGAGATAGGATCGCGTATTGCAGCAAAGGCACAGCAGCATGATGGAGTAGTTTTGTCGTCACTGCCTTCTGTTGAGATTCTTGCCCGTGTTGAAGAAGGCGCTATTCATGCGGGGCTTGTTCAAGCTCCGGTTCCCTTGGGTACTCACCGCAGTGCGAGGCAGTTTTCTCTGTCACGTGATCTAGTGGTGCCGCCGGGGTATTCAAGGTTGGATAAGACCTTGTCTCAATTGAATCTGCTGGTGGAGAACCTGAATGACAATTCAAGTGCAGCCAGTGGTTTGGCGAGAGAGCTATTTCGGTCGGGTGTGTCTTGCGAAATTAATGATTCAGAGGATGCTCTAGGTAGGGGCTTATTGATTGGAAGAGGGGAGGGGATGTCTTTGGTATTTCGCGGTTTTCACCAGTTTGACAATGCTATTGAGCTTCCTTCCCGTTTCGATTTTTCCGTGGATGTAGTGGTTCGCCGAGGTGGGATGGACAATGGCGCCGAGGCCATGGCGGTCGCCGAAAGAATTTGTCGAAGGATTAACCAATGACTGCACGGATGGAGATGGCCCTGGAAAACGTGTTGACGCGGTCGGGGTGTGAGGGATGGTGGTGTGCATCGCGACTGCACGATGGGGTGACTATCGGACGCAAACAAGACGAGAAAATTACGGTGGCATCCTTATATAAAATCCGGCTCCTCCACCTCACTTTGGAAGCGATTCAACGAGGTGATCTGGATCCTCGTCTTCGTGTTGACGTTGCACCGTCCAAAGGAACTTACGAAGGGTATGGGTTCGCTGCCTTTGATGACGCAGTGAACGTGAGTCTCCGAGACTTAATGAAACAAGTCGCATCGGTGTCAGATAACGTGGCCGCCCACGAGATTTTGCGTCTACTGCCTGCGTGGGCTCGAGAAGCATTTCTTAAACGGTTTCCACCTCATTATGACTTGCAAGATCGGAATAGCTTAGTGACGGCGGAGAAACAATTGCGTCAATATGTTCAATCCCAAGGGGGGAGTAGTACAGATATAGCGTTTTCTGCAGTCTCTTCGTTGGCGGAAATAACTAATGACTTGGAACAGGTTTGGAAAGACGATAGTGCAGCGGTACGTCGATCTATGTGTGAACTCTTGGGGTTGCAGGTGTGGCGTCACCGTGTTCCTTCAGGCTTTCCTCCAAGCGGCGTTGATATCTATGGAAAAACGGGCACTGTAGGACTTCTCCATGGTGAAGCTTCGATTATCCAGGTTGAGGGCGAGGAGCCCATTGTGGTGTCCATCATGCTGAAACAGGTGGTGCCAGAACAAGCAATGAGTACTCACGATGGTGCTATTGGCGAAGTGGCTAGACTGCTCGTGGACGCTCTTCGTTAGAATTTCTGCCACTTGAATACACACTTCTACCATCGCCTATATGTGAATGAAATGAGACAATTGCATTATGTGATATTGGTGGCATCCAATGCGTCTCACTTAACGTCACTCCCATGATGACTAAGCACAATCGTTTCCGTCAGTCGGTGATTGCACTCTGTTCGCTCTCCGCAGTGATGTTGAGCAGCTGTTCAGCTCTACCGTGGGAATCAGACTCAGACGTATTTCTCAAAGCTTTCAACGCGGGAGATGACAGCAAGGCTGCACGGTATCTGGATCATCCAGACCCGGAGCGCGCCCTTCATGAATTTCGGCAGTCACTTCATGGTGTGAAGGTCAACATCGAAAAATCTGATATTTCCAATGGAAAGCAGAATACTCATGTGACTTGGTCCAAAGATGGTGTGGAGTTGGAGAGCAATGGTCGGCTCGTCCTTAGTGGACAGGATGGTAAGCCTCAATGGTTGCCTTCGATCTTCGAAGCTCAGTTGAGCGATGATTCCGCACTCTTTTTTGCTGAAGATAAACAGTACGATCTTCCAATTAAAGATCGCTTGGGCAATGAATATATGACCTGGACGAAAGTTATTCAGGTACGAGGTCGCAAAGATATAGCCTCTAGAGCGCAGGAATTGGCCCAGATTTTTGCACCAGTGTCTCCCACAACGACTAAGGAGTGGATCGAGCAGACCTTGGGAGAGTCTCAGGATGAAGACACCGTGCTCCTCACTTTGAGGCAGGAAGAATTCCGGAAGATACAAGAGCAACTTAGGACCTTTGAGGGAATTTCCACTGTGGAGCAGGGGCGTCTCTTAAGCGTGTCCAAAACTCTTAACTCTCCGCTGGATGCTGAATTGAACAAATATTGGGAGTCAGTGCTCGATGCTAATTCAGGATGGTCGATACGCGCTGAGAGTTCACAAGGTATGACGACGGTAGCCTCTGAGCCGCCTCGCCGAGTTCAGCCAATCGCAACCACTCTGGATAACACACTGCAAAGCGCAGCAAAACAAGCAGTGGACAGTGAGCAACGTGCCGCAGTTCTAGTCGTGCTCAATCCTAGAACAGGAGGTGTCCTTGCCGTTGCACAAAATGACAAGGCAAATAACCAAGGGCCAATCGCACTCACCGGGCTATTCCCACCGGGATCGACGTTCAAAACTGTGACCACAGCGGCGGCACTAGAGGCAGGGGCAGTCAGCATGGATGAGGAACTACCTTGTCCTAGCAATATCACCGTCGCTGGACGCAAGATTCCCAACGATCATGACTTCGATCTAGGTAGCGTTCGACTGGAAGAAGCTTTCGCCCAATCATGTAACACAACCCAAGCGGTCATTTCGGATCGTTTGGGAGAAGATGATCTGCAACGGACTGCTTTAGAACTCGGAATTGGCTCCGACTTCGACGTACCAGGGATGACCACACTTACTGGTTCGGTGCCGCGGACACCGGCTGGACCTCCTCGTGTGGAGGCTTCTATTGGACAGGGCGAGGTTCTAGCTAGTCCATTTGGGATTGCGCTCATGCAATCGACTGTCGCTAACGGCGGCTTGCTTGTTCCTCCACAGCTCATTCAAGGCGAACAGACAGTAGTGAATAAACAGGCAGACCAGCATGTCAGCGATACAACTATTCAAAGCCTCCGGACGATGATGAAATCAACAATTGACCACGGTTCAGCTAGGTCGTTGAGTGATCTTAGTGCACTTGGCGGAAAGACTGGTACAGCAGAAATTGATGGCAAGCTTTCCAATGGCTGGTTCGCTGGAACGACAGGGGAATTGGCGATTGCGTCCCTTGTAATCGAAGGAGATTCTTCTCAGCCAGCTGTGGAAATGGCCGGGCGTTTCCTTCGCTCGCCGGATGTTCAGAAATTCTCTGGAATTCAATAAACTTGCGTCATAACCTCTAGCACGGGTTAAGTAAAGAAAAGTGTGTCTTTTCCGGGC
>NZ_KV836170.1:0-24326 GCF_001838255.1 Corynebacterium sp. HMSC073B01
ACCGAGCGGACACACTTTTTGTCACTTAACCCGCGTTCCTTTCCCAAGCAACACCAGCAGCGCACACTAGGTCGTCGAACTACCCCAGTTCGACGACCTTAATCTTTGATGCCGCCTCCGATGCACGCTCACGAGCAGCGTCGACAGAATCTGCGGTCGAAACAGCAACACCCATGCGGCGACGCGGACCGGCAAACGGCTTACCAAAGATACGAATGTCTGTCTCCGGAATAGCCATGGCCTCAGCTAGGCCGGTGTAGCCCGGCTGCTCGATGTCAGCACCGCCGTAGACTACAGCGGAAGCTCCCGGGGACACCAGCGTGACGTCGATAGGCAGCCCCAGCACTGCGCGCGCGTGCAGCTCGAACTCGGAGAAACGCTGCGTACCCATGGTGACCATGCCGGTGTCATGCGGGCGCGGGCTGACCTCGGAGAACCACACTTCATCGCCGCGGACAAACAGCTCGACGCCGAAGATACCGCGACCGCCCAGCGCGTTGGTGATGCGCGCGGCGACAGAGCGCGCATTGTCCAGGGCGTTTTCGCTCATGGCTGCCGGCTGCCAGGACTCAACGTAGTCACCATCCTGCTGACGGTGGCCGATGGGCTCACAGAACCACGTTGCCCCCTCGCCAGTCTCCGGATCAACGGAGCGCACGGTCAGCAGCGTGATCTCATAGTCGAAATCAACGAAGCCCTCCACGATGACGCGACCGGACTCAACGCGACCGCCACTCATGGCGTAATCCCACGCGGCCTGGACATCCTCCGGCGAACGCAGCGTGGACTGTCCCTTGCCCGAGGAACTCATGACCGGCTTGACCACGCATGGGAAGCCAATCTCATCAACAGCTGCGGTGAACTCATCAAAGCTGGAGGCGAAGTGATAGCGGGAAGTCGGCAGTCCCACCTCTTCCGCAGCCAGGCGGCGAATACCTTCTCGGTTCATGGTCAGCTGAGTCGCCCGTGCGGTCGGAATAACGGTGACGTCCAGCGTCTCATCTTCCTCGACCTCTGCCAGCACCTCGGTTGCCAGAGCCTCAATCTCAGGGACGATGAAGTGTGGCTTGACCTGGAGAATCAGGTCCCGCAGTGCGCTAGGGTCCGACATATTCAACACGTAGGCGTGGTGAGCTACCTGGTGTGCCGGTGCATGCTCGTAGCGATCGGCAGCGTGCACCTCAACGCCAAGACGCTGGAAAGCAATGGTCACCTCCTTGCCGAGCTCGCCAGAGCCGAGCAGCAGAACTCGCGTTGCTCCCGGCTGGTACGGGGTTCCGGTGGCTTCAGGGGTGAACATCGAGATAAATTCGCTTTCGTCTACGGCACATACGCTGCGCAACCAGCAGCTGTTAAATTGATTGCCTCCAGCATACGACAGCGAGCTGATTCACCGCGGCGGGCACGGGCGGGAACCTAGCGCGGGAACACCCGCTGGAACTCAGCCAGCGCCACCTCACGGTCAGCGGCCAGGACAACATTCGCCACCGCTCCGGCTGAATCCTCCACCACCTGGCCGCGGCGTGCTGGCTCAGCTGCAAAGGTTCGCTTATCGACGCCCACGAGACGCATCTTCTCCACTTCCCCTGTCACCGCACCGACGGCCACCATCGCAGCGAAGAGGTCATGAACCTGCGCCTTGTAACCGACTCCAACTCCCTGGTGGAACTCAAAGTAGAACTTCAGCGAGCGGCGCAGAACACGCAGCAGCTCCGAGTTCATACCGGCATCTCGCCAGGATTCAATCTCAGTATCACTAATGGTGATGGTCTCGGTGACATTGAGCGGAACCAGCGTCGGCACCGGCGCGCCTGCGGCGGTGGCGATGCTGCGCACGGCATCCTCCGGGCGCTCGACGGCCACAGCACCTGCGGTGCCGAACACCTCGGTGACCGCGGTGGGGTCGACCCAGAAGTTCCATTCCGCAAACTCGGTGACGTTACCGTGGTAGTCCACAGCACCGCCCATAATGGTCACACCGTCGAGCTCCCGCATGAGTTCTGGGTACTTCTTCAAAGCGGCCACGTAGGTAGTCATAGGGCCAGTGACCAGCAGGTGCACCTTCTCCCCCGTCGACCGCGCCTGTTCGATGACCTGGCGCCACAGCGCCAGCGGATCCGCCGCCCCTCCGCGCCCCGGCTCGTAGATGACGGCCGGTGGCGCCAGGTTGTAGCCCAGCCCGTACGGACCATGAGTCTCAGGCGTGGTAGTCAGCTCACGGTCAGCGGGCCCCTCGAAACCGCTGACAACCGGGACCTCCGGGCAACCGCAGAGATTCAACATGTACTTGGTGTTGCGAGCGGACCATGCCGCAGTGGTGTTACCACCTGCGCAGGTCACACCCACCAGCTCGATCTCGCCTGCGGTATGTAACCCTGCGAGGTAGACGAGAGCAAGACTGTCATCGATACCCGTGTCAACGTCGGCAAGCACTTTCAAACGCGTCATAAGGTCAAGTGTGACACGAAACACGCTCAGCCCGCAGAGCTAAACACGGGCAAAACAGGGATACAGACGAGTTTTCGCTGGTGCTAGCCGGGTTTACTAGTTCGTCGACATCGCTGCATCACCCACCGGAGCGGGCTCTGGCAGCGGCATATTCAGCTCGGCCAAGACCTCGCGCAGTCGCGTCGGGTAGTCGGTGATGATGCCATCGACACCAGCGGCAATCTGCTCGCGCATGGTCTCCTTTTCGTTCACCGTCCACGGCACCACCTTCATGCCGGCCTCGTGTGCGCGGGAAATCAGCTCCGGCGTGGCGACCGGGTGGTAGTCAGAATCCGACGGTGTCTTGCCGTAAGGAATGCTGTGCGTCGGTGAGAGCACCTGCACGCCGAGCTGCTTGGCGGCCTCGATGATGTCGCCATCGACCTCGTCGTAATTGACATCGCCGATCCAAGGAGAATCCTTCTTCCAGGTGGTTTCGTCCCACAGCATGACCAGCGGAATCTCCGGGTTCCGTTCCGCGACCAGCGGCAACGAGCGCCAATCGAAGGATTGAATCATCACACGATCAGCCACACCCGCGCGGTCAATCTCGTCGAGAATCACATCGACGAACTCCTGCGGTTCTGCCGAGTCAGCGCGCTTTTCGCCCTCGATCTTGGTCTCAATGTTGAAGTGGATGTCCTGGTTGTCCTTAGTCAGCTCGAACAGCTCCGGCAGGGTCATCATCCTATTGCCCTTGATTGGCTCCGCATCCGGGAAGTCCTCGAGCTTCTTGTCGCAGACCAGGGTTTGTACCTGCTCATAGGTGAGATCATGTACGAGCTTGCCGACGTACGGGTACTGCGGATCCCCCTCCGTCACTGGCTCGGTGTCCGAGCACTTGTCATCTTGGATTTCCGGATCGTGCCAGACCATAGGCACGCCATCCTTCGTCAGGACGATGTCCAGCTCCAACGTCGTAACGCCCAGCTCCAACGAGTTGATCATCGCCTGCTTGGACTCCTCCGTCCACTCACCGCGACCACCACGGTGTGACTGCAGATCAAAACCCTCCGGCAGCTTAGCCATCGCAGCCGGCCGCACATTCGCGGCCGCATTCAGCTCAGCGACCTGCTGCTTTTCAAAGGTCTTCTCTTCGCTCGACGTAGTGCTGACCGCGCTTGCACTGCTTGACGACGACGCCGCGTCGTTGTCTGCATCATTGCTGCAGGCTGCAATAGGAGAAATAGCAAACGCGCCCATAGCGATGGCCGCGATTGCGCGGCGCGTGCCGTGGACGCGTGAATTCTGAGGCTGCTCGCTCTGCTTGGTCCGTTCGTCAAACATGGAGTCAGATGAGTTGCGAGAAGACATGGCCGGTGATTTTTCCTCTTTGGGCGTAGTGTTAGCGACTTCATAGCGACGGCATAGTACCGACAACACAGTGTCGACAAACTACCGTCGGAGGTTTACGGAACACAGAAATCTGGGTGAAAACTGTGTGGTGCGCCACTACTTTAAAACGGCCTGACAGCACTCGCATCTGGAGAGAGTGCGGGGTGAGCGTTTAATTCCCCTCTGCCTTTGGAATCTCGCCTTCTTGAGCAACCTCTGCCCCATCCCAGGAGTACGTAACGGGAGCGTTGTACTGGTCTTTAAAGGCGAAGGCACCGCCGTCTTCGATCATTTTATTGACATCGAAGAAATTGACGGTCACAGTTTTGCCATCACCCTCGACCGAGTTGATTGTCTGCGGACCACCGGCGGTCCCCACGTACTCGCCCTTATGAAACAGCAGCACTGCACCAGCGGTAGTTGAATGCGTAATTTCATTCTGTACTGCTGAGGCAAAGGTCAACTCGCTGGTGGTATCCCAGTTCGTATCGTCCGTGACTGTCCAACCGCTGCCATTGCCACCTTCCATTGAGTTCAGGTCGGCAACCGCTTCTTCGAAAGCCTCTTCCTGGGTTGGCGCAGAAGAACCCCCATCGGGGTCGTTGTCATCGACATCCGGATTGGGGGTATCTGCACTTTCACTGTCATCCTCGACAGTGGTGGTCGTAGTGATGGTCGTCGTTTCTTGATCTACCTGAGAAGCAGAGGTCGGTGCTGCGGTCTCATCAGTGGAGCAACCGGACAAAGCCACTACACCTGCGACCGCCGCGCTAACCAGCATCGACCCGCGACGAACTGAATGACCACTCATGGCTGGAACCTCTTCTGTTCTCTCAAGTTTTCTCAAGCACTGCGCTACGACGGAGCATTACTTTCTCATGTCCGACTCTGAATTGAGTTTACTTGGGAAAACCCAAGAGCCCCCGAGAGTGTCCAAGAATTCTCGAAAGCTCTCGAAAATTCTCGGGAGTCCTTAGGAAGCGGGCTTCGCGCCGCCGGGAATCTTGCCCTCGTGGACGACGTGATCTCCGTTCCAGAAGAAGTGAACATTAGAGGTGAATTTGGCCGCATCAGCGTTCGGCGCACCTGCGGCCTCCTGAGCCTCCCAGTCGTGGTAGATGACCGAGATGTTCTTACCATCAGGGGTCGGCGTCACCTTGTTGATGTGCTGAGGCCGGTCAGAGTCCGTACCAATGAACTCACCCTTGTGGAACATCAACAGCACAGTGGAGGACTGAGCGTTGCCCTGCTTGGCCTGATCTGCGAGAGCAAAGCTCAAATCGCTACACGGGCTGAAGTTGGAGGTGCCAGTGTACTTCCACCCATCATGGTTGTTCGGACGCTCCCTGTTGACCTTATCCAGGGCCTCCTGGATTTCAGGTGCTGCCGGGTTCGGGGTACAGCTATCTGCCTTCGCCGGAGCCGGTGCCGGCACTGGGGCCGGTTCCGCCTGAGCCGCGGGAGCTGCAACGGCTCCACCTACTGCGGAGAAAACCATCGCGCCGGAAAGTACGGCGGAACTTGCCAGTCGTTGTACTCGGTGTCCTGTGTTTTGCATGAAAACCACACGCCTTCTGTCGTTTGGACTTCTGTCGTTGGACCACGCGGTGAGGCCTACGATACAAAAATGACTCTGGGATGCCAGTGTCAACTGACAATTCCCAGAGCCTTCTCGTGGTTAGCAAATGTTCTTTTTTACAGCAGCCAGCAGTTTCGACACCGAAGATTTTTTATCTAACAGTTCGATAAAGCCGGGTCGAAAGCCGGACTATTTTCCGGCTAGTTCGCCACTGCCCCCCAGGCTAAGTACCCAGCGCTAGTTGCCCAGCGCTAGTTGTCCAGCACATCGTGGACAACGATGGTCTGGTCACGACCCGGGCCAACACCGATGTAGGAAATGCGAGCGCCGGAGAGCTCCTCCAGGCGGTTCAGGTAATCCTTGGCCTTGTCCGGCAGCTCATCGAAGGTGCGGCAGCCAGTGATGTCTTCGTCCCATGCAGGCATGGTCTCGTAAATCGGGACAGCGTGGTGGAACTCCGACTGGGTGAGTGGCATTTCGTCGTGACGCACGCCATCAACGTCGTAAGCGACACAAATCGGAATCTCGCCGATACCAGTCAGGACATCCAGCTTGGTGATGAACAGATCCGTGAAACCGTTGACGCGCGCGGCGTAGCGAGCCAGCACCGAGTCGTACCAACCACAGCGGCGCTTACGGCCGGTGTTGACTCCGACCTCACCGCCGGTGGTCTGCAGGTACTCGCCCCACTTGTCGAACAGCTCCGTCGGGAACGGGCCAGCACCGACGCGGGTGGTGTAGGCCTTCATGATGCCCAGCACCGAAGTGATCTTCGTCGGGCCGATGCCGGTGCCCACGCAGGCACCACCAGCGGTTGGGTTCGAGGAGGTCACGAACGGGTAGGTGCCGTGGTCGACGTCGAGCATGGTGGCCTGGCCGCCCTCCATGAGGACGTGCTTGCCGGCATCCAAAGCCTGATTGAGCTCAAACTCCGAGTCGATAATCATCGGGCGCAGACGATCGGCGAAGCCCATGAAGTAATCAAAGACTTCATCCGGGTCGATAGCGCGGCGGTTGTACAGCTTGACCAGAATCTGGTTCTTCTGAGCCAGCGAAGACTCAATCTTCTGGCGCAGAATCGACTCATCCAGAATGTCCTGGACACGCAAGCCCGTACGGCCGACCTTGTCGGCATACGTCGGGCCGATACCGCGGCCAGTGGTGCCGATAGCGCGCTTACCCAGGAAGCGCTCGGTCACGCGGTCCAGCGTCTGGTGGTACGGAGCAACCATGTGGGCATTGCCGGAAACGCGCAGGCGGGAGGCTTTTGCACCGCGAGCTTCGAGGCCATCAATCTCGTCGAAAAGCGCCTCGAGGTTGACCACACAGCCGTTACCGATAATCGGCACAGCGTTTTCCGACAGCACACCCGCCGGAAGCAGCTTCAGCTCGTACTTCTCACCGCCGACGACAACGGTGTGGCCGGCGTTGTTGCCACCGTTGGGCTTGACGACGTAGTCGACGCGGCCACCGAGAATATCGGTTGCTTTGCCCTTGCCCTCGTCGCCCCACTGGGCACCGACGATAATGATTGCGGCCATAGTCCTACTTCAACTCCTGGGATTGCAGACGACGCATTAGAGTGTAGTCCTATGCGTATTGTTGTGCTGCAGTGTGGCCCCGATGTACCCGCGTTTTCCCAATTGCTCCGCCAATCATGGTCTACATCAGCACCGTCCACACCATCAGCACCAGCTACTCCGGCACCACCCGCCTATGCGCTTCACGACGTCGCGATGATCCCCACCCGCAAGGAGCTGGCTTTCATCGACGACCTGGCCAAGGACGTACTGCCTGTCGATACAGCTCCGACGCCGGAGGAAATCTCCAAGCAGAAGAAAGTCGACCACTTAGGCGCTCCGCAACCCGCTCCGCAAAAGCCGAGCGAGCCGTTACGAATTGTGGTCGTTGGCACCGACGCGGCACTGGCTACCGTGGCAACCTACCTGATGCGCAAGAACCTCCTGTGGATTGAAGTGGCACATGTCCCCACCGCGCCCTCGACCGCGGCCAAAAACTGGGGCATCGAAGGAGGAGAAGGGCTCGATGCGGCGGCCGCGCTCACACGCCCGACGACGCCAGTGCCGCTGATTCGCGACGACACCGGCCACGCAATTGTTGGTTACGCCCTACTGACAGAGCCGGGAATTACCGGAGTGTCCTCGGCAAACGGGTTTACTGGCGAGGTCTATGTCGACGAGCATCAGATGTTCTCCGGCACATCCACCGGCCTGCAGATTCGCCCTACCCCCGATGCCCCGGGCATCGTTGCGGCCGAAGTTCCGGCGCCGGATGCGGAAAACGGTAACGAGGGTGAGAGCGGCAAAGGCCTGCTGAGCCGACTCGGATTGGGGCGCGGTGGCCGTCGTAAAGCGAAAGAAGCCCCGGCCCGCGAGCTACACCGTCCGATGACGGGTCGGGCAGTTCAAGTTGGTGGCCTGGGCTTCCGATATGTGCGCGATGGCGTGGAGTCACGAAAGCCGAGAGAGAAGACAACTCTGTACCGACACCTTCGCGACTTGCAGATTGTGCACTAACTGCGGCGGGCAATAGCCACGGTCTGCCTGTGCGAAAGTGGCGTGCATGAAAGTGACCTGCGCGAAAGTTCGAGTACAGATAACATTTGGGTGTTAAAGCCACTGCCCGCCACTGCCTCGATAGGACAGCATCATGACTGACAACACCCCACGGCTACGCGCTGGCGACCAAGCCCGCCACACTGCGCTGGAACGCTTGGAATGGGCATTCCGCGATGGCCAGATTGACTTTGCGGAATTGCAGGAGCGCACCGAGAAAGCCCAAAAGGCGACGTACATCGATGAGTTGCCCGCATTGACACAGGACTTGTCGCTGCCCGCGAACCTGGCCGAGCCGACTCCACATGCGCACCCAAACCCTAACCTGCGCCCGAACCTACACAGCGTCCCGGACGAGCACCATTCGGTGGCACCGAATGCAGCCAACAATCATCAACCAGCTCGGATTGATAGCTCCGCCGCGGCAACTGGTTCGAAGCTCTCCATCGGCATCTTCGGCGGCACCGACAAGAGAGGCCCGTGGACGTGCGCTCCCACGCACACCACGGTGGCGGCCTTCGGCGGGACTGGCTTGGATTTCCGCGAGGCCATCCTGACCGCGGAAACCACTGTCGTCAACATTGGCTGCGCCTTCGGTGGAGTCGACGTCATTGTCCCCGACCACTACCAGGTTGATGTCGACGTGCTGCCCATCTTCGGCGGCACGGATGTTACTGGAAACCCGGGACGTAACCTTCCTGCTCCTGGCGCAGGACAGGCTCCGAAGATTATTGTGCGCGGCTTTGTCGCTTTCGGCGGCGTCGAGGTCAAGCGCGTACCGCACTAGAGCATGCTGCAATAGCACGTGGGCAGTAGCATGTGCGCCGGAGCACGTGGGCAGTAACCGACGGGCGCCTAGCGAGCCGCTACTCACCCACTCCTCACCGGCTACTCGTCCCATACCTCCGGCGGCATTGCTGGGAACGGGGTCGTCGGCGGCAGCGTTGCCACAGCTGAACGCCTGGACAGGCCACACACCTGCAACAGGTCCACCACCAATGAGCGGGACTGCGCAAACACAACCTGTTCCGACAGCGTTGCGTCCTCGATCACGCGTGGGTGCATTTTCGCCGCTAAACGACGCAAGTACCGAACCACGTCTTCAAGCTTGACCTCTCCGGATCCCTCGGAAAGCTGAGCGATAGCGATGTCGCCGGACTCGAAAGGCAACTCGCCCCACTCTGGGATTCGGCGCACGGCGGCTTCGTCGTCAAGCACATGACTGACCAGACGCGTACCTTCAGACACGCCGAGAACAAGTGCGCACAGTTCGGACGAGAAGTCGATGTGGTCCTCACGTGCTGTGATAGCGCGACGCGCGAGCACACGGATGTTGCGCATGGCGTTGTCGACGGGATGAACCATACGTGACAGCGAGTGGATTCGATCCCGGGAGCGCCAGAGCAACGGCGAGATACGGACCTGCTCGCCCGCGTCGGCGACAGTGCGGTCCATCAGCGAGACTTGCGCCTGCATGGAGCGCACCACGCTCAGTGCGGTGCGGATGCGATCGGTGTCGCCCTCTTTCATGCCGATGCCGATGTCATAAAGTACATCTGCACCCATGTCGAGGACCTTGGCCACCTTGCGGCGAGCACCCGCCAGCGGGCTTCGCGGCAATATCATGAGCACAATAATGCCCACCACACCACCGACGAGAGCATCGATCATTCGGTAATAAGAACCAGCGGTGCCCGGCGGAATAATGGTGGCGATGAGCACGGCTGAAGATGCCGCTTGGTTGACCACAAGCGGTCCTCGACCGACAAACACACCGATGACCATGGCGACGAACACACCGACGGTCAGCTGCCAGATACCCGAGCCGAGGATGGAGATAATCACATCACCAATGCCGACTCCCAACGAGGCACCGAGCACCAACTCCACAGAGTGCTTTAAGCGAGGACCTGCGGTCATCACGTTGAGGCTGATGAAAGCGGCCATCGGCGCGAAGAACGGGTTGGGGTGCCCCAGTACCTCAAGTGCGAACCAGTAGGCCAACCCAGCGGCTAACGTGGCTTGGACAATGAGCATCCAACGGGAGCGCACACGGTCAATCGCATGGAGGAAACGCGTGCGGGGCCTCACTTTCTGACGCAACTTGTTTGCTGCGCGGGAGGCCGGATGTAGGTACGTATTGCGAAAATCTTGGAAATCCGGGCGCGGATTATCCTCGACGAATTGCGTTTCCTTAGCTTCGACGAGGTCGTCGACATGCGCGGGAGCAAGGTCCTCTAGATTCCTGGCAGCTGCGGCATCCTTATCTTCCCCACCAGCTATGCCAGCCATGCCGAAGTCACCATCCTCATGTAAAAAACTGTGCGCTTTTTATGTACCCGTTGTGCTGTTGTGCACTCTTATGTGCCCGCTGAATCTCTGTGCGCGATTAAAGACCCAGTTCTGGCAACGCGGATTCATCACTGTCACGCAGCAACGCCATCATGCGATCGAATTCATCATCCTCGCCGATAGCCTTAGCAGCCTTAGCCAACGCTGCGAAGGCGCGGAGCACACCACGATTCGGCTCGTGCTCCCACGGAATGGCTCCGAACCCCTTCCAGCCGTTTCCACGCAGCAGGTCCAGACCGCGGTGGTAACCAGTGCGAGCGAAGGCATAGGCCTGAATCTCCTGGCCCTCGGACAAGGCGCTTTCAGCCAAATCCGCCCAAGCCTGGGAATCGCGCGGGCATGCGCGAACCACGGCCTCCGGGCTTGCGCCACCGTTGCGGGCAGCAACGGCCTCGTCAAGAACGGGGAGCTTCACGGGAGCAGGAGCCATCATGTCATTGAGTTTCATGCGTCCTATTGTGCCAGGCATCACGTGGCGATGGCAGGGGCTCAGTAGGTGACTCCCTGTTGGCAACGGCGGGCACAGCGCGGTGGTACAACGTCGGCAAGCGCCAGATGACGACCAACTAGCGTTCCCCGACTACTCCGGGCAGCTCGGCTTCGTCGAATCCAACGACTCACCATTTTCCAGCTTGGTCGCAACAAAATCGGCCACTCGGGCGCACGCTTCCATCAGCATCCAACCCGACAGTTGGACAGAGAGGTCACGCTCCTTAATCGCCGAACCGCGAACCGCGCCACCGACTGATTGCGCAACCGAACCGCCCTGTGGGAACTGAGCATTATCGTTCCAATCTGCGGGGAAAAGCGGCAGGCCATCAACCTCGAGGCGGTGGTACCAGCACTTCTCCCCCGAAGCCAGAACCAGTCGGCGAGCAATGCGAGCTGCCGCGCGATTCATGCGATTGTCTCCAGGCAAACGCACCGCCGCATCGGCGAGGTATCGCACCAGGATGCCGTTGAACAGACCACCATCGCCGCCACCGGCACCGGCGATAACATTGTCGGTGGTCGCCAAATCCTTTGCCACCGCGTGGATGAGGTTTTGCACGCGCGTGAAATACTTCGTCGCCTGTTCACGCTGGCCGTGCGCCCGAAGCGCAAGTCCCACTTCGAGGCAAGCGCCAATCATGACACCCTGGTTGTACGTAAACATGCCCTTCTGCACGACGGCACCTGCCATGGACAAGCGAATGCCGTCGTAGAGCAGCCCTGAGTCCGACAGGAGGTTGGCGTAAACCCAATCGATAAGTTCCTCTGCCTCCTTGATACGACCAGCCCGGGCCAGAGCGATGGCTGCAGGACCGTTCGAGGGGACGTTGAAAAAGAGGTCCTGCTCACGCCACGGCAGCACACCCGTGGACTCCTGCCGACCATCGCCCAAGCATGAAATCAGCCGTGCTGTCGTCTTCTTGGGCACCGATGCGCCGAGGACAGCGTCGGCACGCCCGAGCGCCAACGCCATCCACGCGCGATCGTCGTAGTACTTGTTCTTGGTCAGCAGCGTGAGGTTGCGAATGCGGATACCCCGAGTGGTCTGGCGGATAGCGCGGTACTTCTCCTTAGAAGGCACGCGCTTGGCTGCGTCTACCAGGCAGTCGAGATACTGCGCCTGCCACCAGTAATGCCAGTTGATGAAGACCTTATGTCGAAGCGGCGCGGGCCAGGAAGCCATTGCCAAATTCGTGCCCGGAAGACCCCACAGCTTCGCCGCATGACGGTTGCGAATCGCCTGTTCAGCCACGTCCGCACGATAGGCCCACGTTTCGGCCTCCGGACGCGACATTTTTAGAACCACTGGCTCTCCTTAAAACGGCTGTGAAACAGCTCTAAAACAGCCTTCGAAATAAAACACCTAAGCAGACAATTACCAGGCCGCGGTGATATCTGCATGAGTACGAATCCAAGAGTGCATGGCAATACCCGCCGCTACCCCCGCATTTATCGAACGCGTCGAGCCAAATTGGGCAATCGACACCGTCAAATCCGCCGCCTGCTGTGCTTCTTCAGTCACTCCCGGCCCCTCCTGGCCGAAGAGCAAAAGACAACGCTCGGGCAACTCAACGGTTTCGATGGGTACGGAGCCCGGCACATTGTCCACGGCCACGACAGCCAAATCATGCTCGCGCGCCCAGCTAATGACCTCCGACACCGTCTCGTGGTGCAGCAAGTGCTGGTAGCGGTCAGTCACCATCGCGCCGCGACGATTCCAACGCTTGCGCCCCACGATGTGCACGGCCTCCACCAGGAAGGCATTTGCGGTGCGTACCACGGTGCCAATGTTGGAGTCATTCTCAAAATTCTCGATGGCGATATGCAACGGATGACGACGCTTATCCAGCTCCGCGACGATAGCCTCCATCGTCCAGTAGCGGTAGGCATCGACGACATTACGTCGGTCGCCCTCATCCAGAAGCTGCTCATCGTATTCTGGGCCGGTCGGCCGGGGTTCGTTCGGGTGCTCCTGCTCCCACGGCCCCACCCCGACACGAGCCTCAAACCATTCCGTCGGCCCCTTCCCGGGCTCAGGCGCGGTCAAGAGCCAACAGCCCCTCGACCAGGAACAACTGCGCCACGGTGTAGGTGTCCATCACTGCCGCATTCAGAAGCTTGCCGACGACGCCCTCCTCCGCAAACATCTTTCGAGCCATCAGTAGCGTGTCGGAGACGAGGAACAGGTTGCCACCGTGGCCGAGGCCGTAGGCGGCATCGGCAATCGGTAGGCCGGTCTGCTCATCAGTACCGACAGCACCGGCACCCTCCAGCAGCGCCGGGTCATCGGCCAGTGCGGAGGTCACAGCCAGCAGCGGACCGTAGCCAACAGCAGCGGGCAGCGCCTCGGGCTTTACAGCACCGACCAGCGGTACCGAACCAGCCCACAGTGGGAAGCGAATGGCAGCACGCAGCGCGCTAATCCGAGCTCCGGCACGCCACAGCAGCACGTGGTAGGCAACCTGGTTAACTGCGAACGGCACAGAACCGCGGTTCAGGTTCGGCTTATTCGGCATGAGAATCAAGTCGCCCAGCCAACCGCCGGCGAGGCCGATGAGCAGGGTGGTCGTCGTAAAGCGAGACGTCTCGTGGCGACGGCGCCAAACATTGGCCGCCAACAGTGGCATGAGGACAGTCTTGGAAACTCGACGTGGAGTCTCCCAGCCGAAGGCACTGGAGACAACGTTGACCGCACTGGCGGCGATGTAGCCGGCACGTTCTGGGGCACGGCGAGTGTCGGAGCTCGCGCTGGCGATACCGACGAGTGCGCCGAGGCCCTCGCCCGTGCGACGCACAAACATGTCAGCGACGGTTTCCTTTGTGCCGGGAAGTTTGGTCGTGGTGAGCTTGGACAGGAGTCCTGCGCGCTTGGTGGTCATGGGGATGTTCCTCTTTCGTGGGACTGCGTTGGGGCGGTGAGCTGGGTGAGGCTCGGTGAGCAGGGTGAGGCTCGGCGAGCAGGGTGAGGCTCGGCGATAGCTCTAGCGCTCAGATTCTTAGGCCAGACCCAAGTCATCCAAACCGAGCAGATAACGGTACTCCAGGCCTTCAGCCTTGATGACCTCGCCGGCACCCGTCGCGCGGTCAACCACCGTGGCGACACCGACAACCTCAGCACCGGCCTCACGTAGGGCAGCGACGGCAGTCAGCGGAGAGTTGCCCGTCGTGGTGGTGTCCTCAACAACCAGGACCTTCTTGCCCACAATGTCCGGCCCCTCGATGCGGCGCTGCATGCCGTGCTTCTTGGCTTCCTTACGCACCACAAAGGCATCAATTGGGCGCCCTTCGGCGTGCATGACAGAGGTAGCCACCGGGTCCGCGCCAAGCGTCAGACCACCGACGTGCGCGTAGTCCCAGTCTCCAGTGAGCTCTCGTAGCAGAGAACCAATCAGACGCGAGGCCTCATGATGTAGAGTGGCGCGGCGCAGGTCAACGTAGTAATCAGCCTCACGTCCAGACGACAGCGTGACCTTGCCATGAACAACCGCCAGCTCCTTGACCAGCTCGGCCAAACGCTGCAGCTTCTCCTGATTGACATTGCTCGTGTGGATGCTCATCTGAGGTTGTCTCCTAAATAAACGACTGTGTGCTCAAGGATATGTCTGGTTCTACTCGTCCGCGGAATCAGGGGTTACGCCCTTGTCCTCGGACATAGATTCGGTGGGGTCGTCGCTGCTGTCGAGGTCTGGGGCGGCGTCGGTAAAAATACTGGCGGGCTTCACATTTGATCGCACCACACGCCCCTGGCTCGAGCGCATCCGGCTATGTTCGGGGTCCTCACCAAGCGCAGGAATCTGCTGGCCAGAATCCCCAATGTCCTCCGACTCACCAACGTTTGCACCCATCTTTCGTGCCGTTGACCGCGAAGGCAGCGCCGTCGGATCCAGCGGTATATCCCGCGTAGGGCGCCACGACGAACCGTCAATCGCCTGCACCACCGTGGGTTGTGCATTGCTTTGCGACGACCACTGCGAATCATCCGTGGTTGCATCCGCGGTAGCAGCGGACGAGGACGAAGGAGAATCTGCGTAAACAATTTCCTCAACGTCCAGCGGCTCTTCGCCCTTGCTATTCTGCGCGCTGTGACTCTGGGCATGCCCGTTCTGTGAGCTATGATCCTGCGAATCGTGGTTAGCAGAACCGTTGCGACGCTGGTCTGGTACCGCGTGCAAGTGCCCACGCCCGGTTCCATCAGAAATCAAGGAACCAGAGTCAACGGACTGCTCGGTGAGCTGCAAACGAGTGGGATCCCACTGTTTAGTGTCCGGAGCGACGGTTTCGCCTTCCGCTGGTGGCAACCTGCGTGCAATGTCGGAGAAGTCCGACAGCGATGCCAGTGCACCGTCCCAGTCCTCTGGCACCGAATTATCAATCAGCTGAGCCAAGGACCAGGAGTTTTCGGACCACATGCGGGTAATGGCCGGGTGCACGTCGGCAAGCATGCGGGTTGCACGGTCGTCGAAAATGCGATGAATGAGCTCTGGGTCGGTAGCTGCGACTACCAGGCCGGCTTCGGTGGCTACGTGAGGCAGCGTCGTGCCGCCGCTGCGGCGCAACTCGAAAACCTCATCGCTGGATACAGAGCGGCGGATGGCGATGGTGGTGATGCCGCCGACATCGGCGAGGTGCATTTCCCGGCCAAAGGCGAAACCGGAGACCACGGCCTTGGCATCGCCGTCCGGCGTACGCTGCCAGTACGACGGCAGCTCATGGTCCACACGGTTGTAGACAGAATTACGTTCCTGCGCCCAGGCCTTCCGCAGGTGACGCACACGGCGACCGCTGATACGTCGACGGACAGGGGCCACTGACTGCTGCTGGGCGCGCTGCGGTTGCGCGGGCGGGGTGGACTCAGTGGGCAGGGTGGCCTGGGTGGCCTGGGTGCGCGCCGCACGATCGGATGGTTGCGGCACTTCGTCAGTCTCGGCATTTTCGCCGGCTGCAGCCCGGAATTCTGTACCCCCAACAGTTCCAGTGCGAGCGTCAGCAGCGGTGGTGCTGTCGGCCCCTGTGGCAACGGCATCGCCCACTAAACCTGTCTCGGGCTCATCCGCGGTATCGGTATCTTCAGCAGTCACCGACTCGGCTGGCTCCGCGCCAGGCCCTGCTCCAGATTCTGTGCCAGACTCCGCGCCGCTTCGGAGAGTCACGTCCGTTCCCGCATTCAGATCAGCTGCTGCTTCCGATGTTTCGGCAGCACCCGCGTCTTCTGTTGCTTCGGGCATTTCAGCAGTGGCCGCCGGCTCGATTCCCGAGACAGATTCAGGCTCCGTCGGTGTCTTTTCTACAGCTGAAGTCCCCAGTTCTGTCGTCGAAACCTCAGTTTCAGAATCAACTTCAGCGGCGCTATCAGTCTCAGCGGCAACCTCAGAGTGAGAGTCAGCATCAGCTGCGATATTCGGTCTCGCCACAGAAGCTGTCTCGGAGCTTCCTTGCTCTGAAGAATCCGGCAGTTCGGGCACAACATCTTCTGCCGCCACACCGGTTACTTCGCCGGTGAAGTCCGAGGGCTCGTCGTAAAGCGATGGCGATGACGGAGACGCCACAGCAGTCTCACTTATGCTGCGACGGCGGCGGTCGACAACGAACAGCGCGACTGCGGCGATGATGAGAATCGCTGCGAGGGTGAATACTAGGGGAATCATTAATCTCCTAGCTTAAGCCAGAAGCAGTTCTATTTGGTCAGCGACAAGATGCCGTCCCCCGTCTGGCGCAATGCCAATGCCCGAGGAGAGAGCGTACGGGACTCTCTAGGACGGTAAAGGGCGAGGGGCAAAAGCCACATGGACGGCACATCAAGGGCCCTGGGGCGGTCGCCCTGGCCCGGGCCCGCTTAGAAGCGGACGATAGGCAGGCTCGGATCGCCAGCCCACTGGGACCAGCCGCCGACATACAGAGCGGCGCCCGTGATGCCCGCTTCTTCCATAGCCTGAATGAACAGCGAGGAATGAAGACCGGAACCGGAGTAGACCGCTACATTGCGACCGTCTTCGATACCGACGGAGGCAAAGCGCTCACGGAGCTGCTCAACAGGCAGGAAGGAGCCGTCGGCATTTTGCAGACTGCGAGCCGCCAGGTTCACGGCACCCGGGATGTGACCTGCCTGCAGATCGACGCGCTCACTACGACCTTCAAAACGGCTGGGCTCACGCGCATCCACCAAAATTCCACGCTCAGACCAGGTGCGTACGTCATCGAGGCTGGCAACAGGCATATTGCCTTCACTCACCGCAATCGTTCCAGGCCGCGGCAGATTTCCGGGCCCGAAGGCAGTCTCGTTTCCATCTGCTTCCCAAGCAGCTAACCCACCGGTGAGGACACGCACATTCTCCAAACCTGCCCAGCGCAGAATCCACCAAGCACGTGACGCGAACAGTCCATCGCCCGCGTCGTAGACGATCACCAGATGCTCCGAGCGGACTCCCCATCGACGGACGGCATCGCGCACACGCTCGATATCCGGCAACGGGTTGCGACCAGCTTCTCGGCTTGGAACACCTGCTAGGTCCAACTCGGGATCACAGAACACGGCCAGTGGGATGTGAGCCGTGGCGTAGGAGTCATATGGTTTTTTAGCACGCGACCAGCGTGCGTCAACGACGACGATACGACCGCCGCCGGCAATCTTGTCACGAAGCTCTTGTACCGAGATGGATGTTGTCATAATTCCGGATTCTAAATCGATTGACTTGGTAGCGCGATATGTACGTTATTAAAACTAGGAGCTTGGGAAGGTGCATGAAGATGCTGCCCACCTGGCCGTTTTCATCTCAGGTACAGGCCATGGAACCGGCTGTGCCACCGCAGAAAAACTGCTGCACTATGCCGCCAGCGTCGCCCCCCTTTCCTCAACCGCTTCATTAACGCAAAGCTGACTACGAAACGGAAGATCAGCCTCTAAGCCAGGCCTCTGTCTCCCAATCCGACTACCCACCGGGATCCTGTCCCGTCCCACCATTGCCATCCGCTGTGTCCCCCGCCCGTTTCTCTCGCGCTTTACGACGCAACCAGCGCCCCGGGTTATCGAACGTATCGGGGTCCTCATTGGATTCCGCTTTCCGGTTTCCTTCCTCGTCTTTCGGGGGCACCCAGACCACACGATCAGTAGAGGCCTGCTCACACTCCCCGCTAACCCCGTCCCCTTCGTCAGTTCCTAGAATCTCCGCCACCTCATCCGGCCGGAGCGTCCACCAAGCATTTTCATCACATCGAGCATCATCGATCTTTCGATGCGTACCCGGATCCACCAACGTGAGATTATCCAGGTCAGTGCCACCACCGGAAGCCCACGACTGCACATGGTGAACATCGCACATAGCTCCCGGAGTGCCCATGCCCGGCGCGGAGGAACCTCCTTCCTCTCCAAGAAGGGCCAGATACTGCGGCAAAGTCCCCAGCCTGCGGGATCGACCAAAGTACAAGGTCTGCCCCTCATTCCCCAAGACTTGGAGGAACGAATTTCTATCGACCATCTGTTGCACGGCCTGACTAATGGAAATTCGCACTCCCGCGTCTGAGACCGCTTTACCCGATCCAGGAAGTACAAAATCTTCCCCCTCAGGCAGGGAGACTCCAGCTAACGCTGCCACATCTGCGATATGCGCGACGGTGACCACCGATGTCGTCCCCCGCGCCGGCTGAAGCTCACCGCCCGGTTGAAAGCCCCCATTCACCGCCGCTTCCACGGCATCATGGAAACGCTGCTCCGGATTCCGCTGGTCATCGGCACCTTCTTCGAGCAACCCGCCAGGTCGCGCATAATCTGCCTGCAGCCTTTTGAGCACCGCCGCAAACGAAGGCGTAACCACACCGCTCAACCGGCTCATGCCATCCGGCCCTTGAGCACCGATTTTTAGGCTTCGTTTCCGAGCACGGTCCTCATCCGTATACGGGTCATCAACCCCCAGCATTGCCCGCAGACGGTTCGGCAATTTATTGAGATCATCAACACGGATTTTGTCCACTAAATCTGCAATGTGCTTGTCCAGCAGCCTAGACAGCTGTGCATGCTCCGTTGCCGGCAGCTCGCGAACGGCTTTGTCAATCTTCGCAACAGCATCCGCACCGACAACACCTTCCTCAACTTTCTGACGAAGGTTCGGCATTCGCACATCCTCATTCGCCGGAGCAAACGGATCAACATTCCTACTCAGACGTCCGACGACATTGATACGCTGCCTCGCTTCTGCTCGCGAGATTCGCATCTCCTGCGCTAGCCACGCGATCCTTCGGTGCTCCGCGCTGGGCATCCGCCCTTTCATTGTCTCCACATAAGTCGCATCAATTACTGCGAGTCGTTTTCGCGCTTTCTCAATCGACTTATATGCGTCGTGCGCATGATCCGGTGCAAGTACTTCGAAGTTCTCCACGATGACTGTCGACAGAGCTTCAAACTGTGCAACCGCATCTAAAACCTGCGATGTCGAAAGCGGTCCACCGCCGTTTGACGCCGATGATGTAGACATTTCCCCACCCCCTTTTAAAACGCTAGCAATCCGAATCCCCAAATGGACTAACTAATTTCCCTCCTCCACATTATCGCACACCAATTCGACACACCATAACCCCCACGTCAACTTTTTCGAATCTTTTTCCGAAAAACTGCCACGCTCCCGACCTAAACACCCCACCAACTCGCGCAGTCCCCCCCCACCATCCGCCCTGAAAACCCCACCAACTCGCGCAGTCCCTCACCACCCGCGCAGCCCCCCCCCCAAAAAAACTGCACGCCGAAAGCCTAAAACCGCACCACCATCACGTCATGGTCCGGGAAGCTCGAGCGTCCCACTAGCTCAAACCCCGCCTTCACATAAGCTTTCGCCGCCCGCGGATTGGCATCATGGACAGCCAGACTAACCCCCGGGTACCCCAGCTCACGCGCATACTCAAGGAGCCCCGCAATCATCGGCTGCGACAGCCTGCGCCCAACAACACCTGGACGCAGCGCAATCGCTACCTCAGGAATCCCATTTTCCACGAAACCGTACCCCGGTCCGTCCTGCGTAAACGTACGCAGCCAGGCCGCCCCCACCGGCACTTCGTAGCTCTCGTGCTCTTCACTTGACGACGAATCCCCGCGCTCCAACCATTCCGCCTTAATGGCGGCCGCACTGTAAGTAGCCTCGCGAGAAACCCTCGGTTCAAATGGATCAGTGCGGGTCATGTCGCTACTGAGCGACTCGAGGTCAGCGTCGTCAAGCGAAGTGGCGAAAAGGATAACCCCGCCCTGACTCGCGTCCCACTGGTCGACGTATTGACGCCTCGTGACTACATAATCTTCCGGCAGTGGCTGACTTTCATCTCCGAACGTTTCCGTTAGTTCGTCCATCCAGGCAATGAAGGGGAGGTCGGAGTCTGTCGCTGGTCGCCACTGAAAGTTAGTCATATTTGCGCACTATACCGGCGCACTCCAGACTGACCGGAATGCAACAAGCCCACACGGTCGGTCACAAGACACATAAGTCCGGACAATAAAAGCACAAAAAAGGGGCGGTTCAGGAGAAAACTCTCCCAAACCGCCCCAACAAACAGACAGCCTGCTGTGCAGTTATCACCCTGAGTATCAGGCGCCCTAGACTCGGGCTACGCCATCCTCGTCATAGCCGACAACCTTCAGCGACTCGCCATCGTCAGCAACCGTGACCTCTACGCGGTCACCATCGCGAACATCACCGGCGAGCAGTCGACGTGCCAGCTCATCGCCGATTGCCTTCTGCACCAAGCGACGCAACGGACGGGCGCCGTAGGCCGGGTCGTAGCCGCGCTCCGACAGCCAATCCAGTGCCTCATCGGAGACATCCAGCACCAGACGACGTGCCTCCAGGCGTTCTGCCAGGTTACGGACCTGAATGTCCACAATGCCGCGCAGCTGCTCGGAGGTCAGCGGATCGAAGATCACCACATCATCGAGACGGTTGATGAACTCCGGCTTGAAGGCCATCTTGACCGCATCCATGATCTGCTCATGCGTACCACCAGCACCGAGGTTGGAGGTCAGAATCAGAATCGTGTTTCGGAAGTCCACGGTTCGGCCCTGACCATCGGTCAGGCGACCCTCATCGAGCACCTGCAGGAGCACATCGAACACGTCCGGGTGAGCCTTCTCGACCTCGTCGAAAAGCACGACGGTGTACGGACGGCGACGAACAGCCTCGGTGAGCTGACCGCCAGCGTCGTAGCCGACGTATCCAGGAGGAGCACCAATCAGACGAGCGACAGAGTGCTTCTCGCCGTACTCGGACATATCGATGCGCACCATCGCACGCTCATCGTCGAAGAGGAACTCCGCCAGCGCCTTGGCCAGCTCTGTCTTACCAACGCCAGTTGGACCGAGGAACAGGAAGGAACCAGTCGGACGGTTCGGATCGGCAACACCCGCACGCGAACGGCGGACAGCATCGGAGACAGCCTCCACAGCGGCAGTCTGACCAACAACGCGACGGCCGAGGTTAAGCTCCATTTCGAGCAGCTTCTCGGTCTCACCCTGCATCATCTTGCCAGCCGGGATACCCGTCCAGGCGGAGACAACTTCAGCGACTTCCTGAGGCGTGACCTCCTCCTTGAGCATGGAGTTTTCCTCTGCGTCAGCGACCGATTCCTCGGCGGCCTCCAGCTTCTTCTCCAACTCAGGGATGCGTCCGTAACGCAGCTCTGCGACGCGCCCGTAGTCACCTTCGCGCTCAGCCTTTTCGGACTCAGTGCGCAGGGCATCGAGCTCTTCGCGGACGGAGCGGACATCATCAATCGAGGACTTCTCGTTCTGCCAGCGAGTCTTCAGAGCGTTGAGCTTCTCGCGCTCATCTGCAAGTTCCTCACGGAGCTTGTCCAGGCGTTCCTTCGACGCGATGTCAGTTTCCTTCTCCAGGGCCATTTCCTCGATTTCGAGGCGGCGCACGATGCGTTCCGCGGAGTCGATTTCCTCCGGCGAGGAGTCAATCTCCATACGCAGACGCGATGCGGCCTCATCAACCAGGTCGATAGCCTTATCCGGCAGGAAGCGGGATGTGATGTAGCGGTCCGACAGCGTTGCTGCAGCCACCAGCGCGGAGTCCTGGATGCGAACACCGTGGTGGACCTCATAGCGCTCCTTCAGACCACGCAGAATACCAATGGCGTCCTCAACGCTCGGCTCACCGACAAAGACCTGCTGGAAACGACGCTCCAGCGCAGCATCCTTCTCGATGTACTTGCGGTACTCATCCAGGGTCGTCGCACCGACCAGACGCAGCTCACCACGAGCCAGCATCGGCTTGATCATATTGCCCGCATCCATCGAGCCATCACCCGTGGCGCCAGCGCCAACGATGGTGTGAATCTCATCGATGAAGGTAATAATCTGACCGTCGGATTCCTTAATCTCGTCCAGAACCGCCTTCAGGCGCTCCTCGAACTCACCGCGATACTTCGCACCGGCGACCATAGAGCCCAGATCCAGGCTCATCAGCGTCTTGCCCTTCAGAGATTCCGGCACATCACCTGCAACAATGCGTCGTGCCAGCCCCTCTACAATGGCCGTCTTACCAACGCCCGGCTCACCAATGAGCACCGGATTGTTCTTGGTACGACGACTCAAGACCTGTACCACGCGACGAATCTCCGCATCGCGGCCAATAACTGGGTCAATCTTGCCCTCACGTGCCCGCGCGGTTAAGTCCGTCGCATACTTTTCCAGAGCCTGGTACTGCTCTTCTGGATTCTCCGTTGTTACCTTCCTCGATCCACGCACACTAGTCAGCGCACCCTTTAACGCCTCGGCAGTAGCACCCGCCGACTGCAGCACAGTTGCCGCCTCCGACTGGCCAGTTGCCACACCGATAAGCAGAATTTCCGTGGAAACGTACTCGTCTCCCAGCTCCCCCGCCAGCTCCTCGGCGGCGTTCAGAGCATTAACGGCGTCCCTATTAAACTGTGGGTTCGCCATATTCGCCCCGCTTGCCGACGGGTACCCCGCGACCAACTCCTTAGCGCGGGTCAAAACCCCGGAAGGATTAACGCCCGCTGCTTCAAGCAGTGGAGCCGCAATACCCCCCTTTTGCTCCAGCAGTGCTACCAGAATGTGCCCAGGCCGGATATCCGGGTTACCCGCGCTGGTCGCGGCCTTCATAGCTTCCTGGAGAACTTCTCCAGTCTTAGTTGTTGGTGTAAAACTCATAACTTGCGCCCCTTTGGCTCAACTTTGTCATTCACTACCCATAACGCATTCAACCTTGAGTCTGTTCCACTCAACTTCAAGTTTTTCAATTTCCCGACCGTGATTCACACCACACCTATAGCAAAAAGGATTGAGCTCGGCAGCGTCGTTAAGCGTAGTAGCACGCCGGAAAGCACTAGAAAACGTTGGAAAGCTCCAGAAACCACGTGCGAACACACTCCGACACACCGCCCGACGTCCTCACCAGCACACTCCCGCCGGATTCAACTTCCCCCATGTGAGTGATGGGTGGACAGCGCACTCATACTGTTTTGGTTACCCTGGTAGGTGACATTCCTTCATTCTCACGAAAGGACTCGAATGAACATCGAGCAGGCACGTCAGATGACTGAGGGCAAAGGCTTCATCGCCGCTCTCGACCAGTCCGGTGGATCTACCCCGAAGGCTCTGCGCCTGTACGGCATCAACGAGGATCAGTACTCGAACGAAGATGAAATGTTCGACCTGGTTCACGAGATGCGTACCCGCATCATCACTTCCCCGTCCTTCAACTCTGAGCAGATTATTGGCGCGATTCTCTTCGAGCAGACAATGGATCGCGACATCGAGGGAATCCCGACCGCTCAGTACCTGTGGGAAAAGAAGGGCATCGTCCCGTTCCTGAAGACTGACAAGGGCCTGGCAGACAAGGAAAACGGCGTTCAGCTTATGAAGCCGTGCCCGGGCCTGGATGAGCTGCTGGAGCGCGCTGTCGCTAAGGGCATCTTCGGTACCAAGATGCGTTCCTTCATTGCTGAGGCAAACGAAGAGGGCATCAAGGCCAACATTGCTCAGCAGTTCGAGTTCGGCAAGCAGGTTCTGTCCCACGGTCTGGTTCCGATCCTGGAGCCGGAGGTCGACATCAACGCTGCTGACAAGGCAGAGGCTGAGGACATCGTCCTGCGCGAGCTGCTCGCTGGCCTGGATGACCTGGCTGATGACCAGAAGGTCATGATCAAGGTTTCCATCCCAACCAAGGATGACCTGTACAAGCCGCTGATTGAGCACCCGAAGGTCATGCGCGTTGTCGCCCTGTCCGGTGGCTACGAGCGCGAGGACGCCAACGAGCGCCTGTCCCGCAACCACGGCATGATTGCTTCCTTCTCCCGTGCACTGTCTGAGGGCCTGTCCGCTCAGCAGTCCGACGAAGAGTTCAACGCAACTATGGCTGAGTCCGTCAAGGGCATCTACGAGGCTTCGATTTCCTAATCGTCCGTGCTGTGCATCTGCGCTTGTGCGCACCTCTAGGTAGTCGCTAGCGCAATTAAAAACTCCCGCACCAGGGGGTTAAGTGACAAAAAGTGTGTCCGCTCGG
>NZ_KV836171.1:0-13630 GCF_001838255.1 Corynebacterium sp. HMSC073B01
GATATCAGGTGTCCACCACATGGGGGTCAGGTCCTTGATCGCAAGAGTTTAGAAGGAAAAACCTTTGAACAACCACAAACAAGGGAACGCTCTCGTAATCACCGAGATTCGGGTATCATTACCATCTTGCAAGAACTCCTCGGGCCCAAGGAGATCAGCATCGACGATGACTTCTTCACCATCGGTGCCGACTCGCTCACGGCCGTGCGGCTTACTAACTCGATTCGTCGAGAAATGTCAGTAGAGATCTCCATACGTGACGTATTCAACCATCCAACGGTCCGAGAATTGTCCGACCTGATCGCCGACATCGTCGGCAGCGACGTAGAAGAAGGCGAAATTTAGAGTTCATGCCACACCTGTTTCACTCACCTGACAAGCCACTTGCCCCCAACCCAGTGCTACGCACAAGCAGCCTAATCTGAAAGGAAACATCATGCCCAGTACTCCCCACACCACCCCGAAAGATGCAAAAGCAGGACGGCTGAACATCACCGACCTGATGAACATCGGCATCTTCTTCGTCATCAACTTGGTAGCCGGCGTGGTCATCGCCTTCATCGGCATCACCCCCATCACCTACGTGATGATCACCAGCGTTCAGGCCCTCATCCTGGGCATCCCGATGATGCTGTTCTTGGCCAAGGTGCACAAGCCCGGCATGGTCTTCATATTCCTTCTTCTCAGCGGCCTCGCCAGCCTGCTGCTTGGTTTAGGCATATGGCCACTGCTGCTCAGCTTGGTCATGGCCGTGTTTGCCGAGTTAATCTTGCGCGCCGGCAAGTATACGAGCGCAATACACAGTGTGATCGCCTATGCCTTTATAGCAGTGTCACCCACCGCATCATATATTCCGCTTTTCTTCACCACTCGGCGCTACATAGAGAGCAGCGGCATGCAGACCAAATATGGTGCTAGTTTCGCGGATGGCCTCACCTCTATTGGCCAGATGACTTGGCTATTCCTCATCATTGTGATAGTAACCTTCGTCTGCGGGATCCTCGGCGGGATCCTCGGCCGGCGCATCTTCACCAAGCACTTCCAGCGAGCAGGAATCGCCTGATGTCGCCCACTTTGCCCGGATCAGGCACGCACACAGCGGGACTCCATCTGGACCCACGCACCACGGTGCTGGTCATCCTCGTGGTGTCCTCGGTGCTCATCTCACCGGCCGGGTCCAGTGGGGCGCTGGGCAGCACCGCCCGGTGGATGCTCATTGCCGTTCCCGGGGCACTTTTCCTCGCCTCCGGCATGGTGGCCGCTGCACTGCGATACGCACTCACCTTCGCGGTGCTCGCCGGCTTTCCTGCGGTGGTGGTACAGGCCCTGCCCGAGCGCCACATCATCGTGGACGTGTGCGCTACGTGGTTCGCAGGGCTTTCGCTCATCCTCCCTGGCATCACGTGCTGCTGGTACCTACTACGCACCGTCTCGGCCAGCGAATTCATGGCCGCGATGCAGCGCATGCGGAGCCCCGACGCCCTGACCATCCCCACGTCCATCATGTTCCGGTTCTTCCCGACGATTCTCGAGGAATACCGCGATATCCGCACCGCCATGCAGATGCGTGGCATCTCGGGCCTGCGCAACCCGATCGCTATGCTCGAATACCGCTTTGTGCCACTGTTGGCGTCCGTTGTGAGCATCGGCAACGAGCTGGCTATGTCTGCAGTGACCCGCGGATTGGGCTCGCCTCGCCGACGAACCACGCTGTGCGAGATAGGCTTCCGCGTAGGCGACGCAATAGTCATAAGCGTGCTCGTCGTGTCCCTGATCCTACTACTGGTAAATATAGTGATGCTGCCGTGATAAAGCTGCACGATGTGTCACTATCCTATGGTCAAAACACAGCGGAGCCGGTGCTGCACCACGTAAATCTCACCGTGGCGAAGGGCGAACTAGTTCTAGTGTGTGGCGAATCAGGCTGCGGTAAGTCCAGCCTGCTACGCCTGATAAACGGCGTGGCGCACACGTTCTGCGACGCCCAGATTTCGGGGGAGGTGCTGCTGGACGACGAAGACATCACTCATGCCCACCCACACGACATCGCCGAACGCGTAGGCTCAGTGTTCCAAAACCCCAAGTCGCAATTTTTCACGCTGGAAGTAGCCAGCGAACTCGCCTTTGGCTGCGAAAACCTCGGCGTGGCGCCCAACGAGATTCGACAGCGTATTGGGGAACTTTCCGCAGATTTCGGCATGGTTCATCTCCTCGACCGGCACCTGTTCACACTTTCCGGCGGCCAGAAACAAAAAATAGCATGCGCTTCAGTGGCCGCGATGCACCCACAGGTACTACTACTAGACGAACCATCATCAAATCTCGACCTCGCCGCCGTCGATGAGCTGCGCCGCATCGTCGCGCAGTGGAAGACACAGGGCCGCACCGTCCTGATCGCTGAGCATCGGCTTTCCTACCTAGTTGACATCGTGGACCGAGTGCTGGTTATGCAGGACGGGCAGATCGCTCATGATCTCAGCGGCTCGGAGTTTCGCACCCTAGACAAGGCCGAACTGTACCGCATGGGCTTGCGCTCAGCGCAGCAGGTCCCCGAGGTGACCCGCGAGCCACGCCCTTCAAGTGGCACGATGGTGCTCAAAAAGCTACAGTTCACCTACCCCAAGGCTACAGAGCCATCCCTGAGCATCAGCCACACGGAGTTGCCGCAAGGACAAGTCATCGGCGTGGTAGGACGCAACGGGGCCGGAAAATCTACCTTTGTGCGCGTTCTGACTGGCCTGGAATCTAAGGCCACCGGCGTGGTGGACATCAATAACCGCTCGCTCTCGGGTCCCCGGCAGCGCCTGCGCCAGTCCTATTTAGTAATGCAGGACGTAAACCACCAGCTTTTCGGGGAGAGCGTGGAGTCCGACGTAATCATCGGCACCAGTGGACCGGATGGGAAAAACGAAGCGCGCCTTACCGAGGTGCTTGGTGCACTTGATCTCGCGGACAAGCGGGCCCGGCACCCGATGTCGCTTTCGGGCGGCGAACGCCAGCGCGTGGCCATCGCCTCAGCAGTCCTAAGTGAGCGCGAGGTAATCGTCTTCGATGAACCCACCAGCGGGCTGGACCTGTGCCGCATGCACCGGGTGGCCCACCTGCTAGACGCCCTAGCCCGGCAGGGCAAGACCGTTTTGGTAGTAACCCATGACATGGAGCTGGTGGCGCGGTGCTGCGATCTTCTCCTGCGCGTGGAAAAAGGCCGCCTTACCGCCTGCGAACCGTGCGATGATCTCGCACTGGCGCGCACGGTGCGGTATCTACGCGGCCGCGACAGCTAGTCCCTACAGCTTCCAGCTGGTGGCGTCGCTCTTTTCACCCCAGAAGCTGCGGTAGCGTGGGGAACTCTCCATGAGTTCCTCGTGGTTGCCGATAGACTCCACGGTGCCGGAGGGACTCATCATCACAATCTGGTCCGCGTCGCGGATGGTGTGCAGCCGGTGCGCAATGACGACGATGGTGCGCTCGGCAGAAAGCGTTTTCATACCGCGCATCACAAGGTGCTCATTCTGCACGTCTAGAGAGCTAGTCGCCTCATCAAGCAGCACGATCCGCGCGTCCTTCAGTAGCGCACGAGCGATGGAGACACGCTGACGCTCACCACCGGAGAGATTCTGCCCGCCCTCGCTAATCAGGGTGTCAAACCCCTGCGGCAGCTGCCGGGCAATCTCGGTGACACCGGCCAACTCCGCTGCGCGGAGCACCTCCTCCCGCGTTGCATTGTGGCAGCCCAGGCGGATGTTTTCATACAGTGTGTCCTCGAAGAGGTACACGTATTGGAACACCATAGCCAGCGAATCCAACACCGCCCGGGAGCCAAGATCGCGAATATCCACACCACCGATACGGATGGTCCCCTGGTCAACGTCATAGAAGCGTGCCGCAAGTTTTAGCAAGGTGCTCTTGCCGCAGCCGCTGGGACCCACCAACGCAGTAGTAGTTCCGGGCGCCACGCGGAAACTCACGTCGCGGACCACTGGGGTGTTGGGTTCGTAGCCAAAGCCCACCCCATCGAACTCGATGCCATAGTCGCGTGGCGCCGCCGGAACCGCAGGCTCCGGCAACACCCGCGCATCGAGGATCTTTTGGATCTCATCTAAGGTATTGCGCGCGGATTCCAAGCCCTCGCCGTAGGGTATGCCCGACATAGCAACGCGAGCCAGGATGAACACCAACACAATGACGCCAATGTAGGTGCCTGCTTCTAGCCAGTGGTTGAGAAGTAGCACGGTGGCCAGGGCATCAATGACCACGGTACCGACCATGATGATTAAAGCCAGACGACCCATGATCATCTCACCTGTCTTCTGGGTGTGCTGCTGGGCGCTAAGCTGCTCTCGAATCGAGGCGCGCACGGCGCGCTCCCCCAGCGAATCCGGCCCAGCCATGCGCAGCACCGGCTGCACCTGGGCGAACTCCAGCACCTCCGCGGCGCCGTGCTCGTTGCGCTCGCCCTTCTGGCGCTCTGCCACGCGGTACTGCCGCATTAGGCGGTTATAGGCGAACCACACCACGGCAGCCACTGCAACGGTAACCAGCCCCAGCCGCCAGTCCACGGCGATGAGAAACACGCAAGCCAAACCGGCCGAGGCAGCACCGTGCAGCATGGGCCGCAGCATCATTGCCGGCGCGTTAGCGGCAAACAGCGCACCGCTGGTGGCTACAACACCGATCTGGCCGGCGCGATCTTCTTCAAAATAGCCCAGGGGTAGCTGTGCCGTGCGATCGGCGATAAGCCGGTGGATGCGCAGCACGTAATCATGCCCCAGGTCCTGGGCAATAACCTCAGTGGGCCAGTCTGCGGCGGCGTAGACGAGGACGGAGATAATGATCCAGGGCAACCATGCTGCGGCCTGCGCGGGATCTTCGCTAAACAGCGTGTCCAAAAACAGTGCAATGAGGATAAGGCCAATGGCCAACGCCACCGCGGAAATCCCAATTAGCGTAAGGACCAGCACCAGACGGCGACGATCAGCCGGACTGCCCAGTGAATAGAGCGTGCGGATCATTATTTTTCCTCCCCTTGGATGCCCGCCTGCGCGGTTTGGTAGCGTGCCCACATCGTGGCGTAGCCCTTGCCTGCCGCCACTAACTCTTCGTGAGTGCCTGCTTCGGTGACCTCACCGTTTTCCAGCATGAGGATCCGGTCAGCGCCGGTGATCGTGTGGAGCCGGTGTGCGATAACTACTAGCGTGCGCCCGGCCACCAGCTCGGTAATGGCCCGCTGGATCGCGGCCTCGGAGTCCGGATCCGCAAAAGCGGTGGCCTCATCCAACACGAGGATCGGCGCGTCGAGCAAGATGGACCGGGCAATAGCCAGCCGCTGCTGCTCGCCACCGGAAAGCTGCGCGTCCTCTCCCACCACCGAGTCGTAGCCGCGCGGCAGATGGGTAATGCGCTCATGAATCTGGGCGGCGCGGGCGGCGCGAACCACGTCTGCGTCGGTGGCCTCCGGGTGAGCGAGGCGAATGTTATCCCGCACGCTCATCCGCATAAGGTAAGGGTCCTGGAAGACGAACCCTACCCTACGGTAGAGCTGGTCAGATCGGAGATCAGTACTAGGGACGCCACCAATGCGCACCGACCCCTCCGTGGGGTCTAATAGCCGGGGGATGAGCGCGGCTAACGTGGACTTCCCCGAGCCGGAAGGTCCCACCACCGCAGTGATGCTGCCGGCGGTAAGTTTTTGGTTAATGCCGGAAAGCACCGGGGTGTCCGGCACGTAGGAGAAGCTTAAATCTTTCAACTCAATTCCGGCGTTTGCAGGCTCCCTGCCGCCAGCAGCGGGCGGCAATACCGGGATGTTGAAGAACTCGGTGAGATCCGCCGCGGCAGCCTTCGCCTCCGAAAACATGATGTTAGTGCGCGAAAGCATAAGCAGAGGCGCGGCGATGTTGTTGATGAACAAAAACGCTGCCAGCACATCGGCCACTGGTACGCCCGCAGACGTGATGAGCCACGGGCTGGCCGCGGCTACCACCAGCAGGCCAAACCCGGTGGAGGTGAAGATCTTCATCAAAGCGGTGGGGTGTACGGTGGCGTGCAACCACTCGCGATAGAACCCACCAAAACTCCGGGAACGACTAAGGAAAATGCTCTCGTCGTAGCCTTCCGGAACAAACACCTTGATAACCGGGATGCCGCGCACCAACTCTACGACGGCGGCGTCTAGCTGCTTCTGGCTGGACTTAAATTTCTCCGCCTTTTCCTGAAACTCGCGCATCATAAACGGCATGGTGGCCACTGCCAACAGCAGTGGTACCAGGCCCAGCAGGCCTATCCGCCAGTCCACCACGAACATGTATCCCAGGCTCAATAGCGGTACGAGTACACCGGCCGAATAATCGTGCGGCGCGTGGGCGATGAGCTGGTGGATCTTGGTGACGTCGTCTTCGATGTAGGTTTTCACAGTCCCCGAAGGTGTCCGCGTAAACCAAGACAGCGGGAGCCTACCCAGCTTGGTAATCTGCTGCTGGCGTAAGTGCTCGCCCAAAAGGCCGTCGGCCTGGTGGCTTACCTGGAGGCTCTTCACGGTTGCCTGTCCATGTAGGACGGTGGCCACCATGAGCGCCGCGACTAGCAGCCACAGCTTTGACGCATCTATCGGCTCTCCCTGGAAGGACAGCATTACGGTGCGCACCATCTCAACCAGCACGATTACCGGCACCAGCGACAAAACCGCCGCCAGCACCGCCAATAGCAGCGACACCGTGATCTGCCGGTGGGCAGGTTGAGATATTTGCCTAAATGTAATGGGTGGTTTTTGTTCGGTCATCGGGGCCTCTTTACTTAACAGTCACAATCACGCATTGTTCCGCGCTAACCAGGCAGTGTTCCCAGTAATTCCCGCTAGAAAACCGGCAAGCAGGTCGAGGAACTCGGTTCCAGTATCGAGCGGGAAGAAATGCCCACCCGGCAGGACCTTCAGTTCAAAACTACCGCTGGTAAAATTTTCCCACCGGGAAAGCATCTCTGGGCTGACAGCTGGGTCGCTATCCCCCGCCAATGCCAGCACAGGAGAGCGAAGCACCGTGGTTGCATGGTGAAAGCCCTCGTGTAACACATAGTCGCGACGAATGTCAGCGAGCAGCAGCTTCATCACATCATCATTGGCAAGGATCTCAGGTGGTGTGCCACCTACCTTCTCAAACTCCCTGCGCAGCGCACCGAACCCCATTGACGAGTGGTATTCCCCAGGCACGGTTTCTCCGGGCGCCTGCCGTGCGGCCACCACCACGGCTTCCGGTATAGTGGGCCGATGCATCTGCTGCAGGCAGGCAGCAACCTGGTAGGCCAGCGCTGCCCCCATGGAGTGGCCGTACAACGCAATCGGCGCGCCCGCCGCCAGATCTACTATCTCGGTTGCGCACATATCGGCGAGCTTGTCAAAGTCGCTTACCCATTTCTCTCGGCGACGGGTTGCCTTTCCGGGAAGCTCCACCGGCACCACGTCAATGCTTGGGTTGACCCCCACCCATCCACGATAGACGGAAGCGCTGCCTCCTGCGTGATGGAAGCAAAACAAGAGGGTTCCAGTGCGATGTCCGGCCACAAACGGAAAGACTCCCTCGCAGCTGATTTCTGTCATTTTTCGCCTTTCGCTAGGTCGGACTGATTAAGCACGATTTCTACTGCTGCGACGGTACCCGGGTCTGTGGCAAGCAACTCGGGCATCCTGCGGGCTGCGGAGTCGTATGCTCCACTTACCAAATCGGCAATTCCGGCGGCCAGGGACTGGGCACTCAGTTCGCCTCGCTGGGCGTCAATATAGTTCGGCCCGGCACCGTTTCGACAAACTGCGTTGGCATGGAAGTGTTGGTCACCACCGAATGCAACCGCAAGGCACGGCTTGCCGGCGCGCAGGATCGCCCCGGTGGTGCCCAGTGAGCCGTGGCAGATGCCTGCACGGCACCACGGAAGCACAGTCGCGAACGGGACCCGGGCGACGGTGAGGATTCCTTCTCTCACACCAGGCTCATGATCGGGATCGACGATTATCGCCCGCAGACCATGCTCGATGCACGCGTCTCGAGTCCATCGTTGAAGGTCATAAACGCGATCTGAGACCATACTCCCAAAGCTTGCCAGAACCGGGGCCGAGCCGGCAGCCACAAACTCCTCGACTGCTGGGTCTAGGGCGAGTTCACTGTGGTGCGGGTCAAGCCACTCGCCAGTGACGTGAATGTGGTTTTTCCATTCCGGCGCCGGCGGACTCAACGCGGGACTGAATTGGTAGATCGTGGTTGGTGGAGAGGAGAGCGCTCGCTGACGCAGCCCCAACCTACGGCGCCATGCCGCTATCACTGGGCGCATCGCCCAAGCCATCAGAGTATTGGACATCCAGTGGGTGACCAGAGCTCCGACAGAGCCGTCCAGTTTTCGCGGATCCACGAGGCTGTAACGGAGGCAGGGTTCGGTAGGGAAAACCTGCACCCGAACGCTGGGGACTCCGCGTGCAGCCCCTAACAACCGAGCAACTTCACTGAATTGGGTGTACATGACCACGTCAACGCCATCCATGGCATGCTCTAACACATCGAAAACGTGGGCGTCAGATATCATCTCACGGATACCTAAGACAGTGTCCATCATGCCTTTACTATCGCCCAAAAGGCGCTTCATTAACGCCCGGTAATCACCGGGTAACTCGATGTAGTCCACCCCGTTCGCACGAAAACTCCCGCCGAATTCGCTAAACCCAGCCAAAACAAACTGGTGGCCACGATCTCGAAGTGCGACACCAAGGTGCGCAAATGGCAGCATATCACCCTCAGAACCCAGGACGACCGCGAGAACTTTCACAGCCGTCTCAATCCGTAATCCAACTAGGCCACTCAGGAACCCAAGACTCCCCCATGAGCTTATCTTCCGGGCCAATATCACGAATGACTCGGCACGGATTACCGGCTGCGAGTACCATGGGCGGAATATCTCTTGTCACAACACTGCCAGCACCAATTACTGCACCATGCCCAATCGTGACACCCGCAGTTACCGTGCAATTGCCACCAAGCCACACATGGTCTTGTATGGTGATCGCACCCCCGGTACACACCATGTATTGCCGCTCTACGGGGTCTAAGGCGTGATTGCCAGCAAAGAAGGAACACCATGGACCAACCATGACCTCATTGCCAAATGTCACCGGGGTCATATCAAGTACCGTCGTTCCTCGATTGAAGGTCACGCCATCTCCGACCTTGATTTTCGAGCCATATTGGACATGAAATGGCAGGAAAACCATTAAGCGCTCCCCCAGTTCACCAAGCAGGTCTGCCATCACTGCCTGCTTCTCCGCTGTTTGAAGTGGACGAAGCTGGTTGAGATCGTGACACTTCTCCGCCGCCTCCATCATCTCGTAATAGAGATCCGGGTCCTCAATAGGGCGGAAGGGCTGACCGCAGAGAATCTTATCTTCGATTTGCTCTCGAGAATCCATGGATACTCCTTTGTGCTTGAGAGGCGCGAGCCACAATACGAATTACGGTCAGCCACGCGGTTTGACCCTGACTAGTCGGAATACCCAGATTCTTAGCTCAAACTTGGTAGCTTACAGGCCTTCGACTTAATTGTCAGGCATGCCATGCCTAATTATGGTATGCTCAACTTTGCAGCAACCTGCAGCGTCGCCGCCGATCAGCCGACCTGTGCAGCCCTCTCCTGCGGGGCGCTGTGCACGACCCGGTGCCGCTAGACATACATCATTTTCTAAGGATTAGTTGGCACTACCCCAGGCGCTTGCTCCGTGGACCACAATCCATCGTTCGCGGGCAATAATCGGTTTTCCTTCTGCGGTAGGAGAATCGGTGCGCCGTCTAATAGACCGTTGACGTATATCCAGGGATGAATCATGAAAGAAAACCCCACCACGGCAACCGCTAGCGGTGACCCCAGCGCCACCGCAGTCCCCTCAACCAGCGCCCACGCAAAAGGCCGCGACCTGGTGCTTGATGTCCAAGATCTGCGATGTAGCCTGGGAAAAGTCAAGAAGCGAACGGAAATCCTGCGCGGTGTGACCCTCGCCATTCCGCGCGGGGGCATCCTCGCCGTCCTAGGCGCCAATGGTGCCGGCAAGACAACCTTGGTCAATGTCCTTTCCACGCTGCTGCCCGCCACGGGCGGAACCGCCATCATCGATGGCCACAACTTAGCCACGGATCCTTCCAAGGTGCGCGCTTCCATCGCGCTGACCGGGCAATACGCCGCAGTGGATGAGGAGCTTACCGGCAAGGAAAACCTCATCTTCTTTGGCCGCCTGGTAGGGCTTAAAGCTAGCGATGCGAAGGCCCGCGCCGCGGAACTTCTTGAGCGCTTCGATCTGGTTGGCGCCGCCGACCGCCTGGTTTCGGCATACTCGGGCGGCATGCGCCGGCGGTTAGATATCGCCGCCTCCCTCACTGTCCCGCCCGCGCTGCTGTTCCTCGACGAGCCGACCACGGGCCTCGACCCCGCCGCGCGCAGCTCCGTGTGGGATACCGTCCGCGGGCTGGCGGCCGACGGCACCTCGATCCTGCTTACTACCCAATACCTGGAAGAAGCTGACCAGCTCGCAGACCGCGTCGCCGTGCTCGCCGGAGGCAAGGTGCTCGACGAAGGCACCCCCGCCGAGCTCAAGGACCGCTATGGCACCACGGTGTGCCTCATCACGATGTCTAGCCCGGACGATGCCGCACGCCTCACCCACACCTTGCAAGAACACCGCATCGACTGCCGCCAAGAGGACACCGTATTGCGCGTCGATGCGCCCGATGGCCACCGCACCCTAGTCCGGGCGCTGGCCTTGTGGGATGGCGACGACACCTCGGTCGCGGACGTCTCCTTGGTTCCGCCCTCCTTGGACGATGTCTACTTCGCTATCGCCGGGTCCGGCGACATCGCGCAGCAGGCTCCCCACACCGGTGGAGGCTCCCAGTGAACGCGCTCGGAGCAGTCGCTGCCTCGTGGCACCGCAATGTCCTGCGCACCGTCCGCAACAAGGCCGTAATGGTTTCCGCCGTGGCAATACCCAGCCTGTTCATGGTCATCTTTTACGCCACCTTCGCCAAGGCTTCGACGGAACTCGGCATCGATTACGCCGCCTTCCTCCTGCCCGCCGGCGTTATTCAGGCGATTGTGTTCGCCGCCGGGGGCTCCTCCTTGGCGATTACGCGTGACGCCGAAAACGGCATCCACGACCGCATCCGCGCCACCGGGACGCCCGCCTGGGCCACGGTCGTCGGCCGGCTGCTGGCAGATCTCACCCGCGCCGCGTGGTCGTGCAGCATCGTCGTCCTCACCACGATCCTGCTCGGTGCCCGCTACGCTGCCGGACCGGGTCGTATTATCCTTACCATCGCCCTTTTCGCCGCCCTCACCATCATCCTCTCCGCGTTTATCGATGGCTCCTGCCTGTTGGCCCCCAAGCCCACCTCGGCGTCCTTGCTCTTCCAAAACCTCGTGCTGGTCATGGTGATGTTCTCCACCGCATTCGTGCCTGCGGATGCGCTGCCCGGCGGCATTGGCCCCATCATCCGGCACGTACCGCTATCTCCCATCTTGGACACCGCCCGCAACCTACTAGGTGGCGCTGCCCTGGGGGCGCGCGGAGTCGAAGCACTGTGCTGGCTCATCGCCATGACCGTCGTTGGCGTATGGGGCTTTATCACCGCTTTCCAGGGGAGGAAACATGACTAACCACACCACCGCCACCGTGTCGCACGACACCACCTGGCTGTCCACTGTCGCCACGCATTTTGGAAGGCACCTGCGCGCCGCCCGCCGCGATAGCGCGGTAATTACCAATACCGTGGCTGGTCCCGTTTTGATGTTCCTGGTCATGCGGTGGCTGTTTGGCGACCTCATGGCGGCCTCGCAAGGCTCTGCCACGCTCGACGCGTTACCGCTTACCATCGCGCTCATCCTTTCCAGCGAACTGATGAATGGCACCTCCGCCGCCGCGCAGATAATTAAGGAACGCCAACGCGGTATCACCACCCGCATCGCGACCACGCGCTACGGCACCAGCCCGGAGATCTTCGGCCGCTGGTGTTTCGATTCCTTACGCAGCCTTATCTCCGGCTGCGCGGTGCTGCTGGCTTCCGTGGCTTCTGGCCTGCGTATTCACACGCTGGCCGGGTTTGGCTGGGTGCTGTTAGTCATCATCTTCGGCGCGGTGGTGGCCGCCTCGCTATCGGCCATGGTGGGCGCGATGTGCGCCACCCCGGAGGCCGCCATTGGCCCGGCCCCCATCATCATGGCGGCCATGGCACTTAACGGCGGCCTCGTGCCCGTGGAGCAATTCGCTGGTGTGGTTCAACCCATCGCCCGGTGGAATCCGCTTACCTTCGCCGCCCGCGCCGGCGCCGCCATCGACGGCACGCCAAGCGCCGAAATCCTTGCCACCGGCCAGCCCGGCACCGCAGTCTGGGCTTTCGTGGCCTGGATGGTAGCACTCACCGTAGTGCTGCTAGCCGCCGCAGCTGCGTTCCGCCGCCCCACCATGTCGTAAATAGCGCCGGTTAGCGCGACAGTGCTACTTGTCGCGCGGCGGCGTCCCCAGCGGCGCGGTAGCGCTACTTGCCGCGCAGGGCGCGCCGCCGCGATAAAGAGCTGCGAATCTTTACCCGCGGCCGCGCTAAGGCGGGTAGTGTCGCCGCCGGTTACCGGCAACCAGGCGGCCTCGCCCGGGGCTAGCTCCAGGTCGTTTACCGTGACCACACCAGAAGTAGCCAGGGCGATGGCCGGTCCGGGAAGCTGCGTGGAAACCGTGGTGCCGGCGGGCAAATCGTAGCGGGTCACCGCAAACTCCTGCACCGGCAGCGGGTACTCTACTACCGTCGCGGTGTTGGGCGCGGCATCGGCAACAGCGGCGCTCTCCGCGCCTGCACCATCGCCCAGGGAGGTGTTCCTATATAGTTTGTCAATTCCGTGGGTGAGTTTGTTGGGGGGGGGTGTGAAGGGTTTCTGCTTTTCCTTGTGGATGTTGTTTTCGGGCACGGTGAGGAGCCGATTGGGCTTGCTGTGCAATCGGCTTGAGGTGAGGGTCTGTTGGTTCTAGGCTGCTGCGGCCTCCTGGACTGTGGAGATGTCTCGGTAGAGCTCGCCGTTTCGCATCATGGCGAAGAGAACGTTGAGGCGCCGGCGTGCGAGTGCGACGACTGCGGCGTTGTGTCTTTTGCCTTCTTTGCGTTTTCGTTCATAGAATTGCCGGGAACGCTCGTGGAATCTGATCGATGCAAAAGACGATTGCCATAGGGCGTTCTTTAATTTTTTGTTGCCAGCCCGGTTAGGCGAATTCGACATGATAGACGTTCCTGACTGATTCGTCCGCGGTGATAGCCCTGCATAGGATGCTAGGTGCGCTGCATCGGGGAAGTCGGACATATCGCCAACAGTCATGAGGATCTGCGCTGCGCTACGCGGGCCGATACCAGGCATGGATAAAAGAATCTCGGTCTGCGGAATGTCCTGAATCAGCTTGAGTACCTGCGCTTCGATTTCTTTACGATGCTCGAGTTTGGTTAGTGCATCTGTGGCGGACATTGCTACGCCAAGTTCGGCGTATTCTGCGCCGGCAATGGATACGGTCTGTTCGTGGATGGCAGCAAGCATGGAGCCCGACCCCCGGAAAGTGGACACATCGGGGGCT
>NZ_KV836172.1:0-18630 GCF_001838255.1 Corynebacterium sp. HMSC073B01
GGTCTGGTTACGCATATAAGAGACACGCCCTAGCTGTCGTCATTGTTCGGCGCGCTGTGGCGGTGGCCGGTTTCATGAGCTCACTAGGGGCGGTCACAAATAACGGATTGAGGCATCTATGGCGCAGGGACGGCGAGTTCAACGACATCTGCAAGGCGAAGTTACCTTCACCAATATGAGGCAAGGTCGGTAACGTTGATGCCGATGAGCGGTGCCTTGGCCGATTCTGAGGAAGATGACGGGCGTTCTCGGCAGCGCTGACGGTATCCTGAGCGTTTGTATCTGGCGACATCAAAAGTACTGCCGATCAGGCCACTGCCGAGGCAGAGGCCGAATCTGATAACTCCGAGGGAGAGAACTAAATGGGGATTCAATTTCGCAAGAAGCAGAACCTGGACAAGGACACGTGGCTGAACTACTCGGGTTCGGGAGTCTCTGGTTCTAAGCGTATCGGCCCAGTGACAATTAACAGCCGTGGCGGGTACACCGTCCGACTGGGCAAGGGCCTAACCTTCCGTGGTCGCTGGAAGAAAAAGTAGCTGTACTTGCTAGATGGAGGAAAGTGGCGGTTGTCGCCGCTAGTACCCCATTTTCTGATTCACCCAGGCAAGCATCTCTTCGTGGGTGAGCACGTAGGCAAGGCCGTGCGTCCCATCACCGAGGTCAGTGTCGACCTCCACGTAGGTGATGTCGGCGCCGGCCTTTTGCCACTTCTGCACAAGCTCGCGTGCCGACGTCACGGGTAACACATCATCCAATGCATTATGGGTAACGAACACGGGCATACTGGGAGTCTTTGTGCCCAGAGCCTGCTCGTCCACGTGGCGTCGAACGACGGGGGAGAGCTCGGGCGAGCGCAGATTCTCCGCTATCCCCAAGTCATTGGCAGTAAATGCCTTGGTGTCATTGCGAGGCCAACGTTCGACAGTGGCGCCAATGCATTCATCGGCGGTGAGCTTCAGGAAGTCCTGCCCGAGCGGGCTCAGCATGCGCTCGATTGGTTCTTTTGTCTCTGGGTACTCTGCAATCAAGCCGTTCATGAAGTAACCGACGAGCCCCGCCAACGCCGAGCCGCGAATATGCAGCGCAGTGTCGGTGAGATCGGCCGGAATAGCCCCGGCGTAAACAGCGCGGATGTTCAACTCCGAGGCGTACTCATCGGCTAGCTCGGCGGCTGCAGCGGTGGCACCTCCGCCCTGTGAGTAGCCGAAAAGCGCAATGGGAGTATCTGCAGGTAGTTGTAAAGTTTCAATAGCCGCTCGCGCCATATCGAGCGTGTTATTCCCGGCAACCTCACGGTTGAGATACGGATGTACCCCGGGCGTGCCGAGCCCCTGGTAATCCACGATGGCAACATTCCATCCCTGTGCCAGCAACTGAGGTGCCGGAGGCGTCGGAGGTGCTTCGTAGCGCAGCGCAACCGAACTGGCACAGTTATCGGCCATCCCGAGAGTCCCCGGCGCAATCACCGCCAGAGGCCGTGGGGACTTCTCCGACCAGCGGGCATAGGGCTGCAATATGGTACCAGATACCGCTGTTTGGCGGTGGTCGCGTGCACCTGTGGAGGAAAACACGACCCGCTGTGCGCGTGCGGGCGCATTGACCGGGAATGGCGTCTGCGTAATTACCTGCCCCGGAGGCAATCGCTTCACCGTAGAAGAGTCAGAATCCGAAGAACCGAAGCCAGTCGTTCCTAGACCATCCACCGCCGAGCAACCACCGAGCGTTCCCACGCTAGAGCCCAGAAGAGCAACTCCAAGCACTGTGCTCAGCGCAATTCTGCGCTTACTAGCCCCAAAGAGACAGCGCTGGCGCTGAGGTCGATGGGGCGTGGCATTCATGTGTCTAATTCTAGGCAACGCACTTGTTCGAATCTGGTCTTTACCGGAGCATTGCCTCGGCTTTAACGGGGCAACTGGAAGCGGCCATCGGAGGTTTGCTCCGCAAGTCCGTCGTCAAGCAGGGAAAACAGTGCGCGGGAACGCTGATGCGCATCATCCCAGACCGCATCCAGAGCGGCCTGTTCGACGGGGGAGTCGGCGGCGCGGAGCACGTCGAGAAGCAAGCCCCGGACTTGACGGTCGGTGCCTTCGAACTTCTGCACACGCCGTTTAGCAGCGGCGATTTCGTGGTCTTCGGGTTCGGGGCGACCGGCGGCGATCCAGGCGCAACTGGTAGCGATGGGGCAGACCTCGCACTCGGGTGTCGTTCGGCAGACGGTAGCGCCGAGTTCCATGAGTGCGACGGAAGTCTCGGCTGCAGTCGTGGGGTCGAGTGGTAGGAACTCTTCGACGAGGGTCATGTCGGCGCGTTTGGCGATGCCGGGAAGGTACGTGCCCTGGCGGTGTCGCCGGAGTACGCGGCGCACGTTGATGTCCACCACCGGCGTGCGCGCGCCAAAAGCAAACGCCGCTACCGCCCGAGCGGTGTAGTCTCCTACCCCCGGAAGGGCTAACAGTGTGTCCACGTCACTCGGCACTTCGCCGTCGTGCTTTTCGACGATCTTTTCTGCGCATTCACGCAGCCGGAGTGCACGTCGGGGATAGCCGAGTTTTCCCCACATACGCAGGACTTCATCTTTGGGGGCGACTGCCAGATCGGCTGGGGTGGGCCATTTTTCCAGCCAGGCGCGCCACGAGGGGATGACGCGGGCGACGGGAGTCTGTTGACTCATCACTTCGCTGACGAGCACAGCCCATGGTGAAGTGCCTTTTTCACGCCAGGGAAGTGGCCGCATATTGGCGCGATACCAATCGCGTAAGGCGGCATCGACGTGTTCGTCGAAGTCGTCGGATTGGTTAATTGCAGAGGTCAATCTACATTCTCGCTTTCCCATAAACAGCGGAGTCGTTGCACAATATAACTATGAGCAATTCTGAGAGGACTCCTGAGAGTGTATGGCAATCGATGGTGCGCGGAAACCTCCGCTTCTGCGAGAGCAAGACGGCGCATCCTCGCCAGGACTTGGTTCGTCGTAAGCAGCTGACGCAGGGGCAGAAGCCGAAGGCCGTTGTGCTGGCTTGCTCGGATTCCCGTGCACCGGTGGAGATTATCTTCGATCAGGGCCTGGGCGATGTATTCGTGATTCGTACTGCCGGTGAGATCACCGACCTGTCGGTGCTGGCTTCGCTGGAATTCGCAGTTGATGGTCTGGGAGTTCCGCTGGTGATTGTTCTCGGCCACGAGTCCTGCGGCGCTGTGGCTGCGGCGAAGAATGCACTGGACGGTGGCGAACTGCCGGGTGGTTTCCAGCGTGTGCTGATTGAGAAAGTCACCCCGTCGCTGTTGGCGGCTCGCAAAGATGGCGAGACGGAAATCGACGAATTTGAGCGGCGCCACGTGCGCGAGATTGTTAATCACATTATTGATCGCTCGCCAGAGATTTCATCGCGCTTGGTGACCGGCGAGGTGGGCGTTGTCGGTATGCGGTACCGCTTGGAGGACGGACGCGCTGAGACCGTCGTTACCCATGGAGTCAGCGAGAACCCGCTAACCTAAATGTGTGACCAATAAGCTGCCTCCAGAAATCTACCGGCGTCGGCGTATCGCCGCGGCGGTGTTGCTCGTTATCATCCTCGTTCTCCTGGGCTGGGGTATTTCCGCACTGGTAAACCGGGACAGCGAGGATTCTGAACCGGTGAATGTCACCAGGGATGACGGGAAAGAGGTGACCCCTCCGGAACAGCCCAAGGAACCTTACGCGCCTAAGTCTGACAAGGACTCGACGAAGGACAAGTCTGACAAGGATGCCAAGACGGACGCTAAGGAAGGCGAAGATTCCGCGAAGGATGACGCTCAGGCGGCGCTTGCGAACAAAAAGGACTGTAGCCTTGCAGACCTGCAGGTGACAGCCACCTCGGATCAGCCGAACTACGGCGATGAGCAGCCGACTCTGGCAATTACCGTCCACAATCCCACCGGCGGTGAATGCCGCGTGAACCTCGATGAGCAGCAGTTGCGCTTCGAGGTGTACGACCTGGCAACGTACGAGCGCGTCTGGTCGGATGTGGACTGCAATGACTCCGAAGGCCACGGTGAACTGGTATTGGCACCGGGCGAGGAAGTCAACTATGCCGCCACCTGGTCGCGTCTGACCTCGGCGCCGAACAAGTGCTCCGAAGAAGACCGCGTCCCAGCGCCCTCCGGGTCGTACATCTTCTACGGCGTGATTGGTGACAACAACTCTGACGCCTACACGTTCAACATGCGCTAGCGCTTAGTTCCCAACCCAAGCTCAATGGCCTCGGCAACGGTGCCTGCTTCCAGCAGCCGCATCCCCGCCGGGCCTTTTGCGCCTCTGGGCACAATTGCCGTGTCGAAGCCCATTCGATGAGCTTCCTTAAGCCGCCACTCCAAATCGGTCACTCGGCGCACTTCGCCGGCCAACCCCAGTTCGCCGAGTGCAATGGTTTTGTCCTGGAAGGTCCGCTTAGTCATGGATGAGGCCAGTGCCAGCGCGATTGCCAGGTCCGCGGCAGGCTCCGACAGCGTCATACCGCCGACGGTGGACACGTACATCTCCATGCGGGCCAACTGCTTGAAGTTTCCATGTTCAGTCAGCACGGCCGCGACCATCGGCACGCGGCGAGGGTCGAGGCCAGAGACATTGCGTCGCGGGTTGTGCGCCTCGGTATTGATTACCAGGCCCTGCACCTCCGCCAGCAGCGGTCTGCGGCCATCCATGGCCACGGTAATTGCAGTTCCCGAGGTCGGCGTTCGGTGATGCAAAAACAGCCCCGAGGGATCCTCAACTTCCGCAATGCCGCCCGCCGTCTGCTCGAAGCAGCCCACTTCATCGGTGCTTCCGAAACGGTTTTTCAGGCCGCGCAAGAAGCGTAGCCCCGAATGCCTATCACCCTCGAAGTTGAGCACCACATCAACCAGGTGTTCCATTGTGCGCGGGCCGGCCACATTGCCGTCCTTGGTCACGTGTCCTACCAGGAAAATCGCAGTTCCGGTCTCCTTTGCCAGCGCCGCCAGCGCAGAGGTTACGGCGCGAGCCTGGGCAACGCCACCGCGAGCACCTTCGACGTCGGCACGCATCGTCTGCACAGAGTCCACAATGAGCAGACCGGGGGAGAGCTCCAGCGTCAGATCGATGACGTCCTCGATATTCGACACTGCCGACAGGTACAGCGAGTCCGACAGTGCGCCAGTGCGCTCGGCACGCAGCCGCACCTGACCGACCGATTCCTCACCGGTGACGTAAAGCGTCGGCCCCAAATCGCCGTCCGCGCAGCGGTAGGCCACTTCAAGTAGCAGCGTCGACTTACCAACCCCCGGTTCGCCTGCCAAGAGCACCAACGAACCCGGCACAATACCGGAACCGAGCACTCGATCCAGCTCGCCGATGCCCGTGCGCACCGCGTGCGCAGCCTTGGCGGAAATCCCCGTGATCGCGGTCAACTCGGAAGATGAAGTGGGGATTCGATCTGTTGCGGAGGTCTCGGCGAGGAAACGTTCCTCCGCCTCGTCGTCAAGCGCGCGCTGTGCTAGACGCTGGCTTTCAGCCGCGACGGAAGTGGAAGATGCTTTACGACGACCACCCCGCGCGCCGGGTTCCGTCGCGGCAGCGCTACGGCGACGTTGCTTGGCTGCCCGCGCGGCAATTTTGTCCTCCAGCGTGGAGGCGGACTTCCCACCGCTGGAGCGGATAGTGACCTTCTCTAGCGTGCCCCACTCTTTGCAGTTGGGACATTGGCCGACCCATTTCGACACCTGCCAGCCGCATGCTGAGCATTCGTAGGCTTCGTCTTTGGTCTTGGCCACGGTGCAACCACCTTTGCTTCAAGAGAGGGGACACGACAGACTCCACAACGTGTGTTGTGCGGTATGCGGTGAATGTCGCGAGAAAATTTACCCCAGATACGCGAGAGCGGGCCAGGGCAGTGTCAATGACTTGTGTCAAGGATGACTGTACTGCCGTGACCCGTATCAAGCGACCAATCGCCCATGCCCGCTCGATGAAGCGCCTCGCGTTATTTGCGGGACAGGACTGCGCTGTACCAGCGCCTAAAAGTGCGCTGCGCGCGAACAGCGCAGGAACACCACTGTGCTGCGATTACTTGGATTCAATCATGCCGTCAGCACCGCGGTTCGGTGCGCCAGCTTCCAGAATGTCAGCAGAGATGGTGATGTCCAGGTCGTAGGTGTTGGTCTGGCCCTGCGGGTCAGTGAACTCGAAGGTGGCCTCGCGGTTCTGGCCAGCAGCGCTGCTCTTGTCGCCAACCAGGGTGCTCGGGTCCAGCTCATTGGTGTAGTACGCGATGCAGCCGGTGTTGTCCTTGGCGGTCTTAGCCAGCGGATCGATGACGGACTTCGGGCCGGCAACAATCTGGCACTCACGCGGCAGGGAGTCCTCGCCCTTTGCAGCCTTAGCGAAGGAAGGTGTCTCAGCGACCTTCTTCAGCTCAACCTCGCCGATACCTTCAACGGTGACGGACTTCAGCTTGTAGACCGACTCGGTAGCGCGCTGCTGGTTGCTGGCGGAGAACTTCAGACCAGCGGTACCAGCCTCCGGGTCAACCAGGATATGAGCGTCGCGGATGTTGACGAAGTCAAGAGCCGAGTTGGTGTTCTCAGCACCCTTGCCGGCAGCATCTTCGCCGCCGTTCATCGCACCGTCTACAGCCGGGTGCTGATTTGCGGTCTGCGAAATCTGACCGGCGCCACAAGCAGCAAGTGCAACTGCGGATGCTGCGGAGACGGTGATGAGGGCGCTGCGGCGAAGTACGGACTTGAAGGCCATGACTAGATTTCCTCCAGTAGCTTGAGGATGGGCGATAGGATTTTCAGTATTTAAAGAACACCTTAGTGTCTTCCTAAGATGTTCTCATACTACCCGTAAAATCATGGGGGGACATGATAGGGTGGAAGGCCGTTGGAAAGGGCGTGTGCATTACATGGAATTCAGCATTGGGGATACCGTAGTTTATCCGCACCACGGAGCTGCGAAAATCGAAAACATCATTGAACGAGAGCTTAACGGTGAGACCGTTCAGTACCTCGTACTGCAGATTCTGCAGAGTGATCTGAATATCCAGGTGCCCGCCAAGAATGCCGAGCTGGTCGGTGTCCGCGATGTTGTCGGTGAAGAGGGGCTGCTGAAGGTCTTCTCCGTTCTGCGTGAGACCGACGTAGAAGAGGCCGGCAACTGGTCCCGTCGCTACAAGGCCAACCAGGAGCGCCTGGGTTCGGGCGACATTAACAAGGTCGCTGAGGTAGTTCGTGACCTGTGGCGCCGCGATCAGGATCGCGGTCTGTCCGCCGGCGAAAAGCGTATGTTGAGCAAGGCTCGCCAGGTTCTCGTCGGTGAGCTCGCGCTTGCCGACGGCGTTGATGAGGCCAAGGTCGAGGAAGTTTTTGCCCGCGTCGATGCCACTATCGAGCGTCACCGCGCGCTGGCACAGGAAGGTACCGCCGGTGAGAAGAAGGACGAGGCCGACGATAAGCCGGTGGACCTGGACGCAGACGCATAAGTCGTTTCCCTTCCTCGGTTCCTTCCAGTAGGGATTTTCTGCACTTTTCCGGTTAACGGCTAGCGCACATACATTGCCCGTGTGCGCTAGCCGTTTTCTCTTTTTCACCCGTATCTATTTCCCCGCTATGCTCGGGGCTGTGACTTTTCAAATCTTCGATACCGCAACCCGCCAACTGAAGGATTTTGAGCCTCTCCGCGAGGGGCATGCCTCCATTTACCTGTGCGGTGCGACCCCGCAGGCTCAGCCGCACATTGGCCATGTTCGCTCCGGCGTGGCCTTTGATATCTTGCGCCGTTGGCTGATCGCCAAGGGGTATGACGTCGCCTTTGTGCGCAACGTCACCGATATCGATGACAAGATTTTGAACAAGGCCGCCGAGCACGGCCGTCCTTGGTGGGAGTGGGTCTCTCGCTTTGAGCGCGAATTTACCTGGGCTTACAACCAGCTCGGTGTTCTCCCGCCGAGCGTTGAGCCGCGCGCTACCGGGCATGTCACTCAGATGGTGGAGTATATGCAGCGTCTGATGGATAACGGCTTCGCCTACGCTGTCGATGGCAGCGTCTATTTCGACGTGGATGCCTGGTCCAAGGCTGAAGGCAGCGACTACGGCAGCCTGTCCGGCAACCGCGTCGACGAGATGGAGCAGGGCGAGACCAATACTCCGGGCAAGCGCGGTGCGCACGATTTCGCACTGTGGAAGGCTGCCAAGCCGGGCGAGCCCTCGTGGCCGACGCCGTGGGGCAATGGCCGGCCGGGCTGGCACCTGGAGTGCTCCGCCATGGCCACCTACTACTTGGGCTCGGAGTTCGACATCCACTGTGGCGGCCTCGACCTGCAGTTCCCGCATCATGAAAACGAGATTGCGCAGTCGCACGCAGCCGGCGACGGCTTTGCTCGCTACTGGATGCACAACCACTGGGTCACAATGGCCGGCGAAAAAATGTCGAAGTCGCTCGGTAACGTGTTGTCCGTGCCGCATATCCTGACCATGGTTCGTCCGGTTGAGCTGCGTTACTACCTCGGTAGTGCGCACTACCGCTCCGTGCTGGAGTACTCCGAGGAGGCTCTGCAGGAAGCGGCAGCGGGCTACCGTCGTATCGAGGCGTTTATGCACCGTGCCGTCGATAAGCTCGGCGATATAGAAATCGGTGAGTGGACGCCGGCGTTCGAAGCAGCGCTCGACGACGACCTCGCCGTCCCACGCGCGCTCGCGGAAATCCACAACGCTGTTCGCGGAGGTAATCAGGCGCTTGCCGACGGCGACGAGACCAAGGCCAAGGAGATTGCCGGTGCTGTCCGCGCTATGGCCGCAGTCCTTGGGTTCGATCCGCTGAATGAGCAGTGGGCAACCTCCGATTCCGGTTCCGATGCGGCAATGCATGCGCTCGGTGTGCTGGTTGAGCACCAGTTGGAGGAACGCACCCGGGCTCGTGCAGAGAAGGACTGGGCTACGGCTGATGCTGTGCGCGACCGTCTGAAGGAAGCGGGTATCGAGGTAACTGATACCGCGGATGGTCCAGCATGGTCTGTCGCTGACTAGGGCTGAAAAGCTGGCTTTAGGCTAAAGAAAACTATTAACAACAGGAAGCAGGTAGCTATGGCAGGCAACGGTCGTCGTGGTGCAGTGCGCAAGGCAAGCAAGAAGAACGTTGGCGGCTCCGGTGGCCAAAAGCGTGGCTTGCGTGGCAAGGGGCCGACCCCGAAAGCAGAGGACCGCGTTTATCACGCAGCTCATAAGCGGGCGAAAGAGAAGCGCCGCCGTGACTCGGGGCGTCATGAGCGCAAGGGGGATGGCACCGAGCTGGTAGTTGGCCGTAACCCGGTCGTGGAGTGCCTGCATGCAAAGGTGCCAGCGGCCGCGCTGATTGTGGCGCTGGGTACCGACAATGACGAGCGCCTGCAGGAGTCAGTGCGTATTGCTAACTCCCGTGGTATCCCGATTCGCGAGGTACCCCGCCACGAGTTGGACACCATGACCGGCAACACCATGCACCAGGGTATCGGCCTGCAGATTCCGCCGTACAAGTACGCATCTGTCGAAGATCTGATTGATTCTGTGGCCCAGACCGGTGAGCCGGGCCTTATCGTCTGCCTGGATAACATCACTGATCCGCGTAACCTGGGTGCGGTCATTCGCTCGGTGGCGGCCTTTGGTGGTCACGGTGTGGTGATTCCGGAGCGTCGCTCGGCTGCCATTACGGGCGTCGCCTGGCGTACCTCTGCTGGTACTGCTGCGCGTCTGCCGGTTGCGCGGGCGACCAACATGGTGCGCTCGCTCAAGCAGTTCCAGAAGGCTGGTTACCAGGTCGTTGGACTGGATGCCGGTGGCGATCACACTCTGGACACTTACGACGGCACCACCCCGGTGGTTATGGTCGTCGGCTCTGAGGGCAAGGGACTTTCGCGCCTGGTGCGCGATACCTGTGACACCATCATGTCCATTCCGATGACCGGTTGGGTTGAGTCGCTCAACGCTTCCGTTGCTGCCGGCGTGACTCTGAGTGAGTTTGCCCGCCAGCGCCGGGCTAAGAGCAGTCAGTAGCGCATTTGATACCCCCGTAGGCGCCATTATCAATTCGTTATAGTAATGGCGTTTACGTGGGGTATTTTGCGTTCTAAATGGCGGCCGGTACTTATGGCTACCCCCAGTAGTTCAGCGCTTTAAAGATAATTCTATTTCCGGCGTGCGCTGCAGAAATGACGGCGTTATTATCACTTCCAACAGAAAATTATCCGTAGTTTCCTGAAGGGGAGGGCGGGCATATCATGCTCCTAGAAATGGGGGGCGTAATTGGCCGTAGTTTAGGGAAGCGCACGGACCTAGCGGTGGCTTGTACAGCTAGCTTTGGGTCACTGAGATGTCAGACCACGACATCCTCAGCGTTAGTTTTTCTGTCTGCCGGGGCAACCCATTTCGGCAGTCTCGCAGTCTTAAAAAGAGCTGGGGGTATTGGAGTCTGCTTTTAGAGAATCCAGCAAAAATACGGGCAGCCCCTCGGTGGCGAGAGGGAAGGTGCGCACCTTCTCCGCAATCGTCACTCGAGGGGCTGCCCGATGTTTTTGTTGTTTTAAAAGCCACTCCGAAAAGCGTATGTGTCTATTTGCTCCACTTGGCAGCCTGGACGTCGTCACGCGTTGCCTTGCGCGATTGCACCGTTCCGATGGCGTAGCAGATCAGGTAGATGACAAATGCGATTGTCGTCACTAGAACGCTGACCGGGATGCCCGGTGCGAGTGAGAGAACAATGCCGCCGACGGCCGCGACCTCGGCGAAGATGGTCGACAGGATGATGGCCTTTACAGGAGAGGCGGTGACGAATGCGGCCGCAGCACCAGGGGTGATGATGAGGGCGATGACGAGCAGAGAGCCGACAATCTGTACGCCCTGGGCGGCGACGAGACCGGTGAGAATCGCGAAGTAAATCGATAGCGCCTTCACGTTGACACCACAGGCGGCGGCCATGATGGGGTCGGCGGAGGCGAATAGCAGCGGGCGCCATTTCCAGGTAACGCCGCCGACGACGATGACCGCGACGATGGCCATCGTCCATAGAGAAGTGTCAGTCAGACCAATGATTTGGCCGGTGAGAAGTGAAAACGCGGTACTTGTCCGGCCGGGGTAGAGGTGGATAAACAGCACCGATAAGCCCATGCCGAAGCTCAAGACCACGCCCACGACCGCATCTTGGCGCCCTCGAAGCGACAGTGCCGCCAGGACTATTGCGATGAGCACCGAACCGATAATGGCACCGCTGCTGACACTGACACCAAGTAGTAGGGCCGCGGATGCACCCATAAGTGCCAGCTCGCTGGTGCCGTGGACCGTGAAACTCATCTGTCGCATGACGATCAGGGGCGAAATGATGCCGGAGATTAGCCCGAGTAGAGCTGCCGCGATGAGAGCATTGTGGACGAACCCGACTTGGAGCAGAGCAGCGGTGTCGGAGAAATACTGAGTCAGTAGGGTCATTAGACGATAACCAGCTTTCCCTCGACACGGGCAACCGCAATGTTGGTTTGGTAGAGCTCCGAGAGCGTCTCTGAAGTGATAATTTCCTCGACTGACCCGACCGCATGTCCGTGCGGCGTCAGGTAGAGCACCCGGTCACAGACGCCCAGGATGGGGTTGATGTCGTGGGTGACAAAGACGACTGCCGTGTCGTTTTCCCTCCGATGCCGGTCCAGGCGCTCGACCGTGGTCCGTTGCGCCGCAGGGTCGAGGGAGAGCAGAGGCTCGTCGCAAAGCAAAAAATCTGGTGCCGAAACGAGCGCCTGCGCCTGACGGACAAGCTGCTGCTGACCGCCAGAGAGCGTGCCGACGCGACGGCCTGCAATACCGCCCGCGCCGACAAAGTCCAGCATTTCGTCGGTGGCGGAGCGGTTCTTGCCGGCCGCCAACTCGACGAGGTCGCGAACCCGAATGGGCAGTGAGGGCTCGAACATCCGCTGCTGTGGAATGTAGCCGAGGTTCCCGTCGACTTTTACTGAACCGTGAGTCAGCTGGCGCATGCCAAGGGCAGCGGTCAGCAGCGTGGATTTGCCGACGCCATTGGGGCCCAGGATGGCCAAGAACTCGCCGGGCTCGATATTCAAATTGAGACCGGACCACAGCGGCTCGACGGCTGCGTCAGTAAAAGTCAGTGAGGGCAAAGTTATGCGGACTCCATATCGGAAAGGGTTTTCTTGTAGAGGTCAAAGAACGACTGGTCAGCGCTCGGCGACTCAAAAACATCGACGATTTTAACGCCCTTTGCCTTGGCAGCCTCGACGAGTCGCTGCGAGACCTGGTCGTGGGTCTGCGGTGCGTCGATGAGGTAGTCCAACTCGCCGGACTCAATCAGCTTCAGCATTTCATTGACATCGCTTGCCGACGGCTCGGACTCATTCAGTGTGGACTGACGGTAGCCCTTCGGGGTGATGTCCTCGACCTTCGTGTCCTTCAGGATGTCATCGGCCAGCGGGTGAACCTGAGCAACCTTAGCGGCCTTGAGCTTGCTCTTGGCCTCTTCGATGTCCTTGATTTCCTTATCGACGGCCTTGGTGTCGGCCTTGGCGCCCAGCTTGGTCAGAGCTTCGGCGAGCTGCTCTGCAGTTTCTTCAACCGCATCGGTGTCGTACCAGACGTGTTCGTTGGCTTCGCCGTCATGGTGGTGGTGCTCGTGGCCTTCGTGGTCGTCGTGACCTTCGCCATCATGCTCGTGGCCTTCATGGTCGTGCTCGTGGCCCTCGTGATCATGGTCGTCGTGGCCCTCGTGATCATGGTCATGTTCGTGGTCATGGCCTTCTTCCTGCGGCAGCGCAGAGATGATGACCTTGTCCTTTGCGTCACGCAGAGAGGAGGTCAGCCATGCGTCGTAATGCCCGCCACCTGCGACGAGAATATCGGCGTCCTCTACCTTTGCCATGTCGGCTGCGGCCGGTTCGTAGGAGTGAGGGTCGATGTCGTTGGACGCGATAATCGGGTCGATGGAGACCTTCTCGTCGTCGGTGACTGCGTCGGCGACGTCTGCCCAGACCTTGGTGGAGGTGACCACCTTAATGGTGTCTTCGGACTTGCCCGCGGACGTAGCGCTGTCATCATTGCTGGAGCATGCGCCGAGACCTGCGACGAGGCCGGCGCTGGCGACTAGCGCCGCGATGCGCGTGGAAAAGCGTGCCTTCATATATGTATCCAATCCTGTTGCGGGCTGAATTATTCCTTTTATTCAGCTCCTGAGCATCAACCGCTATTGAAAACAGTTGTCTTTTAGTTCAAAGAACATAGTAGGGGCTGCGGAGACCCAGTCACAAGGCGGGCCTCTGCCGGAGTGGCCGAAATGACAGTCGCGCACATTCGTTGGGTAAAGTTGTCCGCGATTAGATGCGTGTGATGCTCGTTGTAGTTCTTTTCCATAAAATCGAGGTTTTCTACCTGAGGTAGCTGGACGAAGATATCTGAGCGGGCAGTCGCTGTTGGTTTTTCAAGAAGGGTCGGTATTCCGTGCAAAGTCGGCGTCGTCGTGGCACCTTGGCTTCCATCGCTGCAGAACTTGGGGTCTCGCGCACGACTGTGTCCAACGCGTACAACCGCCCTGACCAGCTCTCGGAGAAGTTGCGGGAGCACATCTTGGAAACTGCGGAGCGGCTTGGCTATCCCGGGCCGGACCCAATGGCTCGCGGTCTGCGCATGCGCCGGGTTGGCGCCATCGGCGTGCTGTTCACCGAGCACCTCCCGTTCGCTTTTGAAGACCCTGCGTCGGTGGATTTTCTCGCCGGCCTCGCAGAGGAGCTCGGCGAAATGGGCGACTCCATGTTGGTCATTCCAGCTTCCTCCGAGGAGGGCGGGGACGTAGATCTCAATCTGATTCGGCAAGCGGTGGTCGACGGTTTCGTGGTCTACTCCGTCGCGGACAACGACCCGTTCCTCGCTGCCGTGCGCGCCCGTGGCTTGCCGACGGTCGTGTGCGACCAGCCTGCAGATGCGGTGGCTCTACCGTTTGTGGGCATCGATGACCGTGAGGCCATCAAGCCCGCGGTGCGACACCTGACTGAACTGGGACATCGCAAGGTGGGAATCTTGTCAGTGCGATTGTCGCGTACCCCGAACTCGGGATATGTCACGGAGAAGCGGCTGGCAGAAGCTCATCACCAGGTGCAGAAGAACCGCGTCGAAGGTGCGCTGGAAGCGCTTGCCGAGGCTGGTATTCAGCAGGTGGATGTGCCTATCATCGAGCGCCACCTCAATGACCGCGAGAATAACCGCGATGCGGCTCGCCAGCTGCTGACCGACAACCCGGATCTCACGGCGGTGGTCTGTACCACGGATACTCAGGCAATTGCGGTCTTGGAATATGCCAAGGAGAACGGAATTCGTGTTCCGGAGGACCTGTCCATCACAGGCTTTGACGGAATCGAGCGCGCCCTCTTCCACAAGCTGACCACTGTAATTCAGCCGAATAGGCAGAAGGGCATTGCCGTCGGCCGCGCGCTGGCCGAGGAGCTTGAGGCCGCACGCGAGGACAGCGGTCGCGCTCCTCGCGTCTTGTTGGAGACTGAGTTTGTCGTTGGATCGACAACCGCAGCGCCGTCGGCACCGTCAGCCGGGTAGCGGGCCGACGAGGGTAACAACATCGTGGCGCTATCGGGGGCTCTTGGGGTGGTAAACCCCACCTCGTCTTTACTGTGTTCGGATTCAGATTAAGGTCTATTACATGACAGATTCAACAAATTCGAGCACCGACCGATCAGCTGCGGCTCTCAATAGTCCGGAAGCTACCCGCGACGACCATGTCGAACTTGGCGGCCCCGTCGAATTGGATGAAATGTCTATCCGTGGCGCGATGAGTGAGTTCACCACTGGCGTGACCATTATCGCCACCGAGGATGAAGGCGAAGCGTACGGTTTCGCCTGCCAGTCTTTTTCCTCGCTGAGTCTCACTCCACCGATGGTTCTGTTTACTGTCATGAAGACCTCGCGGTCCTGGCCGCATATACGGAACGCTGGACGCTTCTCCGTCAATGTGTTGGCCGAGGATCAGGAGGATATCTCGGCAGCCTTCGGCCGCAGTAATGGCGAAAAGTTCAAGACGGGGAAGTGGACCCGCTCTGAGCTGGGCAACCCTTTATTGCACGGCTGCTCCGTGTGGATTGATTGCACCGTCGTCGATGTTTACGAAGGCGGCGATCACTGGATTGTGACGGCGGATATTGTGGCTATCGGCAAGCGTGAAGAAATCAATCCGCTCATTTACCACCGCGGTTCTTACGCACGGGTTTCTCACCCCGGCACCGATGCGCCTGTCGATCAGAAGTGGCGTCAGCGCCCCTCGGTGTAACCCGAAGTTGTCGCAGTCCAGCCACGGCGATCCTCGCCTGGCTTGGGGTCTTTCATCTCTCGCATGCGCAGACCATTGTTGTCCTGCGTGTAGACGAATTCGCCCGCCACAATCTTGTGGAAACGCTCCGAATAGGTCTGCGCCTGGTCTGAGCAGTCCAAACTGCGAGTCTGCTCCGGGGTACCGAATTCGACCGCCTCGCCCTTCCACTGCAGCGAACCAGAGCCGTTGCCACAGGAATCAGCGAAGGTATATGTTGTCTGCCCCAACGTAATAGTCGGCGCCTGAGTTCCGTCCGGCACACCGTGGGGCAGGTTTGGGTCATCAAAGATCGCGGTTATCTGCCATTGCTTGCCGACGATCTCCGCTGCCGGCTTTGCCTGGCATGCGGTAGCCGTCATGGACACTGCCGCAACGACAGCTACTGCGGCAACCGCTTTTTTCCCGCTCCGACCCATGCTGCGTGACCCCGTTAGTTAGCTGCCTTCTTGGTGGTCTTCTTAGCAGCCTTCTTCGTCGTCTTCTTAGCGGCCTTCTTGGCAGCCTTCTTCGCCGTCTTACGAGTGGTCTTCTTTGCGGCCTTCTTGGTCGACTTCTTCGCAGTCTTCTTAGTGGACTTGCGTGTGCGCTTTGCGGTCTTCGGAGCGTTTTCCTTCTCGTATTCCTCGTGAACCTTCTTGAAGCTCAGGCCTTCCTTCTCCACTCCGAGCATGCACATCAGAGTGACGGCATCGTAGAAATCCTCGGCGAAGGTAGCAACAATTCGCCGTGCGCCAGCAGCGGTCTTTTCTTCGACCTTGTGAAGAGCCTCGTTCTGAGCAGTGCGAGTGTCTGTGACCTTCGGTGGCACGAATCCTCCTGGCAAGCATGGCCTTAATTGCGCCCCATACACCTACTTCTGCCAGCCATCTCGCCACATGCTCCCGGCACTGAGCTCAACCGAGTTCAGTGAAGAAGGAATGGGATTGTGATGACGCAGTTTCAGCTTTAAGCGCTACTTACAATTCAAAAACCTTATTCTACCACGTTGTTGATAGGTCGCGCGGTGTGGATAATGCTCCCATGGATACGGCTAGTCCACGCAGCGGCTGTCCCGCGGATTGAGCAGTGGCTGCCCCGCGGAATGGCTAGTCCACACGCGGGTTCATACCGCCCTTGAAGCGGTAGTTGCGTGGACGGCGAGGCTTGTTCCGCGGATTCACAGGACGGATGCGACGCATACCGGCCCGGATTGGACGGGTCAGGCCACTGTCTTCGCGCAGTGCGCGAGGGCGACGGAGCCTGCGCGCCATCCATTCACCGAGGACAATACCCGCAGCTAGTGCCGTCGCAATGCCTAGCGCTGAGGCTAGCGCCGTAAACCCCTTGGTCGGGTGGTCGTGCAGCAGTGCGTGCATACCGCGGTAGATCGTCATACCCGGAAGCAGCGGGGTTACGCCTGCCACTGCCGTAATCAGCGGCGGGATGGACCAACGTCGTGCCAGCAGGCCACCGATGAGACCAATCAGCGTTGCTGCCGCGCCTGCGCTGGTCACCGGATGAACTCCCAGTGGAGTCAACACGTAGTAGTAGGTCATCGACCCCAGCAGAGCGACCGTTCCGGACACTGACAACGCGGTGAACCCAGCATTCGAGGCCAACGCAAATGCGATTGAGGCGGTAGTTCCCGCTATCACCCTCACTGTCGCCTGTGCCAGGTTGAGGTCAGAACCCGCGATGACGTCGGGAAGCGGAATGCCCAGCATTCCGGAAAACTCGATGCCCATTGCGATGCCAGCGACGATTCCGCCGGTCAACAACATGGTGTCGAAGAAGCGCGCGGAGCCAGTCACAGGTGCGCCGGTGATGCCGTCTTGCAGTGCTTGCACGAGGGTTAGGCCGGCGAGCATCACGATAATTCCCGAGGCGATCAGCCTGGATGGCTGCATCTCAAAGGGGAGATACGCCTGCGCCGCATTGAGCACAGCAGCGGAGAGCGTGGCAATGAGACCGCCGACTGCATTCTGAAAGAATGTGGGCAACTCGCGGGCAGCGAGTTCACCAATCACGATGACGATGGCCAGTGTGACCGCAGCCGCGATAAGGGCGACCTCGAAACTCGAGCCGAGCAGCACTGTCACAGATGAAGCCAGCAATGCCCAGCCAGTGTAGATGACGCGGAGGCGGTATTTTGCGGGCTCACGCTCGACCTTGTCGATAGCCTCAATAGCCTCCTCCAAGCTCAGGTGGCCCGCGCGAATTCGGCGGATGACACGGTCGGTGTGACGCAAGCGCTCGAAGTCGGGCACTGGTGCGGTGACAACGCGCATCGCGGTAATAGGGGTACGGCGCGCGCCGATGAGGTGGTAGACCGTCACGGAGGTCAACGTGATATCGACTTGGATTTGGGTGAGGCCATAGGCTGAGGTCACGGCCTTAATTTGTAGCTCGGTATCGCGGTTGCCCGAGCCACATGCCAGCAATAGCCCGCCGATGCGAGCAGCGAGATCGAGTACGGCCGTGACCTGACTCGGGTCGGAATAATCGATCGGTGCCAGCGGCAGCGGGGTAGTAGTCGAGTGCACTAGGTCGACAGTTGCCGTTGGGCCGGAAACGAAATCAATCACGCGCTGCTTGAAGGTGGACTGACCTTCGATTGCAGGAAACTGGGTCTGCGGAGTGTCGTCGTAAGAGACAGTGGCTTCAGCGTCGTAGAGATCATTCTTCGCAGCGGAGTTTTCTCCGGCGTTGGAATTGCTGTCACCAGCGAATGACATGTCGACACTTCCTTTCCCCGATACTGCCTGGGGTGCATTGCAGTGATGCTGCAAAGACGCGATGCGGAGACGTTGCAGAAACATAGCCCCAGTGATTTAGCGATAGTCACACTACCCCGTCAGTGACCGAGAATCTTAATTCGTTTTTGAGGCGGTGAATTTGCCTATCTGAGCGGGGCTTTTAGCGTGTGGAAAAGTGTTCAAGAAGTGCGGTTGCAGTTTTCCTGTGGTGTCGTTTTTAACTTCTGCTTGCCAACCTGTACAATCGCCTGTCAGCGGCACAGCTGAGTTCGATTCTCAGGTTGACTCTGATTCTTTCGAGCCAGCGACGGCTAACGCCAAAAGGTCGCTTTAAAGTTGCCGGGATGGCGCAATTGGTAGCGCAACTGATTTGTAATCAGTAGGTTACGGGTTCGAGTCCCGTTTCCGGCTCCAAAACTCCAGGTCAGGAAGTTTTCCGGCCTGGGGTTCTTTGGTTTAAAGGGTGCTCGCGTCCTTTTTGGGTCCTTTTTCGTCGCTCCAATGCAAAAACCCCCGCGCCAAGAGGGGTTAAGTAAAGAAAAGTGTGTCTTTTCCGGG
>NZ_KV836173.1:0-20506 GCF_001838255.1 Corynebacterium sp. HMSC073B01
AAAATCAGACACACTTTTTGTCACTTAACCCCATTGCGGGGCGGGGCAGCGCGGTCCTTCACTTGTGGCCAGGGTTCGGTCACTTATCGATGGTTTCTCGTGGCCTGTCGATGGTTTTGCGCCACTTATGCGCGCGCTGTGGGTGCTACGTGTGCACTTGTCGATGCGTTGTTCACTTGTGGCCAGGCTATAGCGAATCGATGGGTGAACTATGCATCGATAAGACAACGAACCAGCTCCCTTGCTTCAACAACGCGCAGCAACAGGTAGCAAAGCGCAGCAACAGGCACCAACCCGGACCTGCCGACCGACTCGCCACCTCCTTGAGCAGCCACGGCCGTACCTCCAACACCCCCGCGCAGCCTTTGCCCGGCTGAATCCGATTAGCCTGGCCTTGTACTTGGTCAATCGGGGCCTCCGCCCCGCGACGCTTCCGCCCCGCGCCGCCTCGCGCACCGGGGGACATTTTCCTATCCTGAACAGTTGCAATAGACTTAGACCCCGGTTGCCCTCCCCGTATTTCGATAGGAGCCTTGATGGACGCCCGTCTAGCCGTTCGCCGTAAGCCCGAGTTCCGCAATGAGGAAGCTACGCTGCTGTCCTCGATCGGCCAGGACGGCGAGGTGGCAATCTACTATCTCTACGATGCTTTCGATGCGACGGAGGAGGATCTTGTCGCGCTGCGTGAGTCGGTAGTTGCTGATTCGCGTGTCGACGAGCTGGTCGAGCTCCCGGCCCCCGCCGAGCTGGGGAACTACCTTGCTGTCGAGCCGCTTCCTGGCCAGTACGACCAGCGTGCCGATGCCGCCGAGCAGGCCCTGCGCCTGCTCCGCCCGGAAACGCAGGCGCAGATCACCTCGGCAACGCTGTATGTTTTCGATGCTCCGGTGAATGACGCCGTGCGCTCCTTCCTCATCAACCCGGTCGAATCGGGGGAGAAGAACCTGAGCGTCCTGCGCCGTCCGAGCATGGGCGAGATCGAGCCGCTGAAGGAGTACCCGGGCTTCACCGAGCTGGATGACGAAGGCCTGGCCGAGCTGCTCGCAGCCGACGGCATGGCCATGTCGCTGGCCGACCTGAAGACCATCCAGGATTACTTCCGCTCCGAGGGCCGCACTCCGACCGAGGTAGAGCTGTCCGCGCTGGATACCTACTGGTCGGACCACTGCCGCCACACCACCTTCAACACCGAGCTGACCTCCATCGAGAACAACGAGCCGCGCTTTGCCGCGCAGTTGGATCGCGCGCTGCGTCGCTACGACGAGCTGCGTGAGCTCAACGGTCGCACGCACAAGCCACGCTCCTTGATGGACATGGGCACCATCATGGGCCGCGAACTGCGTCGCACGGGTGTCATGGATGACCAGGAAGTCTCCGAAGAAATCAACGCCTGCTCCGTCTACGTCGACGTCGAGGGCGATGACCGCAAGTGGCTCCTCATGTTCAAGAACGAGACCCACAACCACCCGACCGAGATCGAGCCATTCGGTGGTGCCTCGACCTGTCTCGGTGGCGCAATCCGCGACCCGCTGTCGGGTCGCTCGTGGGTCTACCAGGCCATGCGTCTGTCCGGCGCAGGTGACATCAACACTCCGCGCGAGCAGACCCTCGAGGGCAAGCTGCCGCAGCGCGATATTTCCTCCCGCGCCGCAGCCGGCTACTCCTCCTACGGCAACCAGATCGGTCTGGCCACCACTGGTGTGCGTGAGCTGGTCCACCCGGGATACGTCGCTAAGCGAATGGAACTCGGTGCCGTCGTCGCCGCTGCCCCGGCAGACAACGTCAAGCGCCTCGAACCTGCGCCGGGCGATGTGGTGATTATGCTCGGTGGCCGCACCGGCCGTGACGGCGTCGGCGGTGCGACCGGCTCGTCGAAGGCTCACGATGAGGACTCGCTGGGCCGCTCCGGTGCCGAGGTGCAGAAGGGTAACCCGGTCAACGAGCGCAAGATTCAGCGCCTGTTCCGCCGCGAGGATGTCGCTACCAAGATTGTCCGCTGTAATGACTTCGGCGCTGGTGGCGTGTCCGTTGCGGTCGGTGAGCTGGCTGACTCCATCGACATTCACCTCGAGCGCGTGCCGCTGAAGTACGCCGGTCTGAATGCCCGCGAAATCGCGATTTCCGAGTCTCAGGAGCGCATGGCGCTGGTCGTGCGCCCGGAGGACGCCGACTTCATCATCGCCGCCGCTGCCGAAGAGAACATCGAGGCCGTCGCGCTGGCAGACATCACCGACACCGGTCGGCTGCGCATGTTCATGGGCGGCGAGGTCGTCTTCGACCTCTCCCGTGAGTTCATCGACACCAACGGCGCCGACCGCGCCCAGAACGTCGAGATGGTTGCTGCGGAGGGCGGCGTCGTAAAGCAGGCACCGGCGAGCGTGCTGGAGTCGCTGCGTGCGGCGACGGCGGGCTCCCAGGAGGGCATGATCGAGCAGTTCGACTCGACCGTCGGCCGCTCCACCGTGCTCATGCCGTACGGTGGCGCGACGCAGAAGACCGACGAGCAGGCGTCGATCCAGACGCTGCCGGTCGATGGCGGCACGAGCACCGCGTCCATCATGACCTGGGGTTACTCGCCATCGCTTGCCGACGAGTCCCCGTACCTCATGGGTTCCTACTCCGTCGTGGAGGCACTAGCTAAGCTCGCAGCGGCCGGTGGCAATCCGCGCGGTGCCTGGCTGAGTGTGCAGGAGTACTTCCAGCGCCTGGACCAGGATCCGCAGCGGTGGGGCGAGGTTGCGCAGGCTCTGCTCGGCCTGCTCGAGGCTCAGGACGGCTTCCAGGTTGCGGCCATTGGCGGTAAGGACTCCATGTCCGGCACCTACGGCGAGGACCTGCACGTGCCGGCGACCCTGGTGACCTTCGCAGTTGCCGCGATGGACGAGACCGACGCCGTATCCGCTGCAATCCCGGCCGGAAACTTCGACCTCTACCTGTTTGCGCACAAGCCGCTCGAGTCCGGGGAACCGAACTACGAGCAGCTCAACGAACTATTTGCTACCTCGCGGGAGCTGCGTCCGGCTGCGGCCTCGGCTGTTACTAACGCGGATCTGGCTGCGACCCTGGTCAACATGGCTGTGGGCAATGGCGTGGGCTTGGAGGCATCCCTTCCGGAGGCTCCGCTGGGTTCCATTGTGGTGGCTGTTCCGGCTGGTCAGGATGTTGAGGGTGCTGTTGAGGGTGCTGTGAAGATCGGTGCCACCGACGAGTCGGGCACGCTGCGCTTCGGTGAGGAGTCCTTCACTGTCGCCGAGGCTCTGGAGGCAATGGAGTCCGGTTACCGTGAGGTCTTCCCGCTCAATGACTACGAGGGCGAGGCCCTGCCGGAGTTCGCTAACCAGGTCAGCGAGACCAAGACTGACCTGCAGAGCCCGGGCAAGAAGGATGTCCACGTGTTGCTGCCGGTCTTCCCGGGTACCAACTCCGAGTACGACATGGCCGAGGCATTCGTCGCTGCTGGCGCTACCTACGAGTTCCACGTAATCCGCAACCTGACCCCGGCAATGCTGGCGGAGGACACGAAGGCGTTCATCGAGAAGCTTCAGGACTCCGACATCCTGGCATTCTCCGGTGGCTTCTCCCTGGGTGATGAGCCGGACGGGTCCGCCAAGTTCATCGCCGCGTTCCTGCGTTCCGACGATGTCGCAGCCGCCGTCAAGGAGTTCGTGGCTGACAACGGTCTTGTGCTCGGTATTTGTAACGGTTTCCAGGCGCTGGTCAAGTCCGGCTTCCTGCCGTACGGCGACCCTGCGCAGCTCCGCGAGGACTCGCCGACCCTGGCCCACAACCGCCAGCTGCGTCACGTTTCCCGCATCGCTACTACTCGCGTCGCGACCGTGAATTCCCCGTGGCTGCGTGGTTTCGAGCCAGGCCAGACCCACCTCATGCCGGTTTCTCACGGTGAGGGCCGTTTCGTGGTTTCCGAGGACGAGGCCCGCCGCCTGTTCGAGGCCGGCCAGGTCGCTTTCCAGTACGTCGATGCCGACGGCGTGCCGACGATGACAGCGCCAGCCAACCCGAACGGTTCTTCCTACGCCATTGAGGGCATTGTCAGTGCTGACGGCAGGATTCTGGGCAAGATGGGTCACCCTGAGCGTTTCCGCGAGGGCTTGATGCGCAACATTCCGGGTATTGGTGAGCAGGACATCTTTGGCAACGCTGTCCGCTGGGTCCGCGGCGAGTAGTTCCTCGGTTTCTCCGTTACCTCGGTCAGGGTTACCTCGGTCGGTCCTGTTCGGATAGGCCGGGGTAACCGCTACGAAACCTGTTGTTAACGTGCAACGAATATGTACTTGAATAAGCGCCCAAAAAGGTTGCTTGAACAGCGGATTTTGTAAAACTTCGCAGGATGAGTAAAGTATCTATTCGTTGCAGGGGCCAAGGGATTCACCCGGAGTCACTGAATAACAACAAAATGCGCCCGTAGCTCAACGGATAGAGCATCTGACTACGGATCAGAAGGTTAGGGGTTCGAATCCCTTCGGGCGCACAACGCAGACCCGCACCGGTAAGGTGCGGGTCTTTTTGTCTGCCCGACTTATCGATGGTTTTCCGGCACTTATGCGCGCGGTATTGGCTCTGCCTGCGCTCATATCGATGAGCTATTCACTTGTGGCCAGGCTATACCTCATCGATATGTGAATACCTCATCGACAAGTGAATACCGCCCACGATCCACCCACGAGCCACCCATGAGCCCGTCCACCCGCAAGCCGCCCACGATCCACCCACGAGCCACCCGCACCCGAATCCCCAAAACCCCAAACCCCAGCGCCTCAATATTCGAAGCATCTCAAACTCGCAATATCCGACTAACGGTCTAGACTGTGGAACCATGATTCGTACTGAGTCCATTCTTGACCTCGCTACCGTAGCCTCGGGGCAGTCCCACGCCGACGCCCTACAGGGCTCCATCGATTTGGCGCAGACAGCGGAAAAGGCTGGTTATCAGCGTATTTGGTACGCAGAGCACCACAATATGAACTCCATCGCGTCCTCGTCGCCGGCAGTTCTTATCGCAGCCGTGGCTGCAAAAACCGAGAGCATCACCCTCGGCTCCGGCGGCGTCATGCTGCCGAATCATGCACCGCTGACGGTCGCGGAACAGTTCGGCACGCTCGCGAATCTGTACCCGGATCGCATCGAGCTGGGGCTTGGTCGTGCCCCGGGCACGGACCAGGCCACTATGCGCGCCCTGCGGCGTGACCCGCGTTCGTCCGATTCCTTCCCGCAGGATGTGCAGGAGCTGCGCGGTTACCTCTCCGACGAGTCGCTGATCAAGGGCATCAACGCGATTCCGGGCCGCGGCACCCATGTGCCGCTGTACATCCTGGGCTCTTCGCTCTTTGGTGCCCAGCTCGCAGCGGCGCTCGGCTTGCCGTACGCATTTGCTTCGCACTTCGCTCCGGACGCGCTTCGCGATGCCATCGCGGTCTACCGCGAGCAGTTCCAGCCTTCTGAGCAGCTGGATAAGCCGTACGCTTTTGCGGCCATGAATGTGATTGCGTCGGAAAGCGAAGAGGACGCGCAGCAGCAGTACTTCGCTACCCGCAGGAACATGGTCGGGCGGTTCCTGAGTCGCGGTGGGCATCACCTCACTGACGATGAGGCGGAGGTTCTGATGGATACTCCGCAGGGGCGCCAGGTGCAGAATATGTTCCGTCACACGGCAGTCGGCACGGTGGCGCAGGTGCGTGAGCAGATTGCGCAGTTCGGTGAGTACTCGACGGCGGATGAGCTGATTGTGGCTCATCAATCGCTGAAGGTTCCTGACCGGCTGCGTTCGGTGGAGCTCACCGCAGAGGCCGCGGGGTTGACCGCGTAAGGCTCCAGGCCCAAGAGTACGTCGAGGCACGCGGCCTTAAGTCGCCCTCTTACTCCACCGCAGCCAGTGGCAGCGCCTTTTCGCTGGCAAGCTGCATGATTTCGGCGTTGGTGCGCTCGCGGAGGAAATCCGCAAGTTCCTCGCGGTTGCTCGCGCCAGTGGCCTCGGTCAGGGCGGCGGCAAAGTGCGGCTCCAGCGCTGCCACGGCCACGTAGCCGTCGGCGCTGGGGTAGAGGCCGTACGTCCACAGGCCGCCACCGAGTAGTCCGCCGGGCGCCGTCATGCCGTACTTCAGCGGCGCGGCACCGGCCTCACCCGCCTGCTTCAGGCCAATGCGGCAGTGCAGTCCAGGCTGCTTTACGACGTCTGCACCCGCACCCGCCCGCTTAATCAACCCGGCAAGGGCAGCGGTGACCGCAAAGTGTGCGCCCAGAATGTCGCCTAACAGCACCGGCGGCATGGCCGGAGGCGTGAGGGTTCCGGCCTCCGCCTGATAGGTCAGGTCATGGCCAGGTGTTTCTGGAGCTTCGGTGTCACCGACAATGTCGATATGCACCGGCCCATTCGGGCGCTCATGGAGACCCGCCAGCCCCATGCGTTCCAGCGCGGAGGGGCGAAAGGAGGTGATGACCACATCGGCCTCATCGATCAGCGAGCTCAGCTGTGCGCGACCCTCATTGCTCTTCAGATCCGCCTGGATAATCTCGTGACCTGCGGACATAGCTTCATACCAGGGGCGGCCGAAGGAACCGAGCGGGTCGCCTGTGGGTGGTTCGACCTTAATCACCCGGGCGCCTAGCTGGCCCAAGTGCTGAGCGGCCAGTGGTCCCGGAACGTTAATGGCGAAGTTGACGACAGTGATGCCGGCGAGGCTGGTGTGCAGCTCGGGGGAAAACATAGTTCCACACTAGAACACATCTACCTGGCCGCCGACGCTTTCGGCCAACTTCAACTGGTTGATCCAATCGCCCTCGCCGACGCGCAGTCGGAAAATCGGGCGGTGAGCGGGGCGGGCCTCGTAGCGGACACGGGCAATCTGACCGGTTTTGGCCAGGTCCATAGCGGTTCCCTCGGTGGCCAACTGGGTGCGCGCGGCGGTGAGGCGCTCGATGACGTCGTCAAGCGCGGCGAGCACGGGGTCGGTGTTGTTCTCGCACCAGGACATGACCATGTCGGGAGCAGCGGCGGCGACGCGGGTGCAGTCGCGGAAAGAGCCGGCCGCCAGCGAAATGGCCAGAGGACCACCGGCTTCACCGGCGGCGGCAATTGCGTAGGCTGCTAGGTGTGGCATGTGGGAGATGCGGGCGACGCTGGCATCGTGGTGATCGCTTAGCGCTGGAATGAGCTGACTGCCAAGAGCTGCTCCCAAGTTGGCGACCTGCGAAAAGACCTCAATCCAGCGCTCCGGGGCGGGCTCGCCCGCAACGTCGGCAGCGGCTGCCAGGTCGTAGGTGATGACCCAGGGGGCGCCGTCGAAAAGCCCTTCGAGTGTGGCGGACCAGCCCGCCTGCGCGGACCCCGCCATTGGGTGCGCGCCGACGAAGCGTTCCTCCATCCCGCGAGCGGAGACCTCGGCGGCGACGGCCGCCTTCACGGAGACCACATCCGTAATGCTACAGCTGGGGGCGTGCTCATTGATGGCGTCGAGCATCGTGCCGACGACTGTCATGGGGGTGCCGATCACGATGAGCGCGCGGCTAGCCTCAGCACGTTCGAGCGTGGCTTGAAGATCTGTACTGGCGTCGAATCCCTCCTTCGTGGCTTCCTCGACCGTTGCGGACGAGCGATTCCAACCGAAGCATTCGACATTATGAGCCCGCAGATCGCGCATCATGGAGCCACCGATGAGGCCCAAACCGAGGATGCATACCGCGGGTAGTTGTGCAGCTGACAGGGAGGACGAAGCAGGGGAGGGGGACTCGAAATTGCTCACCTGACAAGCATGACATACAGCGACTAGCGTTGTGGGTTATGAGCACGACCTTTTCCGGAGGGTACACCTCCGATGACGACCGCTCCTTCGCGGTTGCCGTAACTATGGGGGAGCGCGGTTGGCGCGTCGTCGACCTCGGGGACGACGCCACCGATTCGCTCGCTGACGCCGCACAGGCGCTGCGCAATCTGCGTTCGGAACGCGCTGCTGTCGGAATGCTCAATATCGACGACGACTACTTCATTCTCGTGCGCCAGGGAGTTGGGTCGCTGCGCGTAGTGCTTTCCGACGCTACCGCTGCCGTGACCGATGACATTGCGGCAGATGTGTTCGACGAGCTGGATCTGGATATCCCCGACCTCGACGAGGACGAGCTCGACGATGTCGATGCCTGGGCTGAGGGGGACATGGATATCCTCGCTGACCTGGGCTGTTCGGAGGAAGCCCTGGAGTCCATCTGTGACGATCAGTCGCTGTGGGCGTCCGAGCAGCTTCTGGCCATCGCTGAGGAGTTGGGGTGTGCCGAGGAGCTAGCCGATGTCGCCGACCTGGATTACGACGGCGACGATGACGACTACGACCCCTATGACGACTAACCCTGACAAAGGTCACCTGACCGAGCGGCCAAGCGCGCTACCCCGTCGAAAACAGGACATTCTCGACGAAGAGTGGATGCGCCTGGCTATTGCCGAAGCTGCTCACACGGCACCCGGGGATGTGCCGGTGGGAGCTGTGGTCGTGGATGCCGAGGGCAAGGTTGTGGGCCGGGGTTCAAACCGTCGGGAAGCTGATGGTGACCCGCTTGCCCACGCCGAAGTTATTGCGTTGCGCGAGGCCACCCGCGTCGTTGGTGACGGCTGGCGGCTGGAGCAGTGCACGTTGGTCGTGACGCTGGAGCCGTGCGTGATGTGCGCCGGCGCGTGCGTCATGGGGCGCGTGGGGCGCGTGGTCTTCGGCGCGTGGTCGCCCAAGACCGGCGCGTGCGGCTCTATCGCCGATGTCATCCGCGATCCCGCCCACGCATTCACGCCGCAGGTGCGCGGGGGTGTGCTTGCCGACGAATGCTCCGTTTACCTGCGGGAATTCTTTGAACGGCAACGGCAGTTGGAAGCGTGAGCGGGGTCACAGTTAGGTCACAATTCCCGTCGTGGCCGTGACGGGCCTTCATTTTCACGTACCGTCGGAACTATTGGAGCTGCTAGACGGTGGCTCTAGAGAATAGATAAGTCGTTTACATAGGAGGCTTACATAATGAGCGAGCTGCAGAACAAGGCCGACGAGCTGGGCGGCAAGGTTAAGGAAGCTGCTGGCGACGCCGTTGGCAACGACGACCTGGCAAACCAGGGCAAGGGCGAGCAGGCTGCTTCGAAGGTCAAGCAGGGTGCTGAGGACCTGAAGGACAAGGCCACTGAGACCCTGGGCAAGCTGACTGACAAGTAAAGCGCTTAGTTCTCGGGTAGAGATAACCCCAACCGTCTCCGCGTCTGATATGCGGAGGTGGTTGGGGTTCTTTGTGTTTCGATGGCCGGCTGCCAGCGTGGGGGCTGGTTACAGCTTCTGGGCCACCAGGTCATCCAGTGGTTCGGCGGACAGTAGGTACGGGGCGATCTCGAAGACGGTACGGGCACCGGTCTCGCCGGCCTGCTTCAGGCGGTAGGCAGCGCGACCGTAGGCAACCTGGACAGCTGCGGTGAAGTCGGGGTTGCGCTCCAGGTCGAGGCCGAACTCGATGACGTGACCGGAGGTACCGGCCTGGCCGCGGGTAATGACCTGGCCACCGTGCGGCATGCCCTGGTGGTCGCGGTCGAACTCCTCCTCGGAGATGAAGTCCACGATGGTCTCGTAAGGGGCAAAGTAATCCGGCATGGTCACGATGGTTTCGCGGATCTGCTCCTTGAGCTTGGCGTCCTCGTCGGCGTTGCCGGTCTCTTCAGCGACGACGAAGCAGTGGCGCAGGTGGCATTCGTTGCCCTTCAGGTCTGCGCCCTCGCCCTTCTTCACGGCCTCGATAGCTTCCGGGTTCGGCTTGGTGTACTGGACACCCTTCTTCACTCCCGGCACACGACGCACGGCATCGGAGTGGCCCTGCGACAGACCCGGTCCCCAGAAGGTCATCTGGTCTGCGCCCGGCAGGATAGCAGCGCCCAGGACGCGGTTCAGGGAGAACAGGCCCGGATCCCAGCCGGTCGAGATCATGGCGATGTTGTCACCTTCGCGGGCGGCGGCGTCCATGGCCGCACGGTGCTTCGGAATCTCGTGGTGGTTGTCGTAGGTGTCGACCGTCGTAAAGTTCTTTGCCAGCTCAGGAGCCTGCTCCGGGACATCGGTGGCCGAGCCGAGGCACACGAACAGTACGTCTACCTCATCCTTGTACTTTTCGACATCCGCCGCCGGGAGTACGCGGGCCTCAGTGTCCAGCGAATCGCGACGGGAGAAAACGCCGACGAGTTCCATGTCCGGCTGGTCAGCGATGACCTTTTCGACGCTGCGGCCCAAATTGCCGTAGCCGATGATGGCGGAACGAATCATGAGGGAGAACCCTTTCTGTGTGGCTGTACTTCTGTGTTTAAGTTTCTAGATTTCAAGCTACAGACTATTCCTTCATATCTCAGCGGGCGTTGGCCACCCCGAATAGCGCGGTGGAGGGTTGACGGGGCTTGGGGTGGCGCAGGGTGTAGTGCAGCGCGTACGGCTTGGCGGAGGCCTAGGCGCTCTGACCTGGGGATTTGGTAGATAAAGGGGCTACCTGTAACGTTTTCTAGCGGTGACGTGTCCGAGCGGCCGAAGGTGAAGCACTCGAAATGCTTTGTGCGGTAACCCCGTACCGAGGGTTCAAATCCCTCCGTCACCGCCAATAAAACCCCCGGTGGTTCCTTTAAGTAGGAGCCCCGGGGGTTTTGCATTTAATCGGCCCTGATTGCCTGGGTGTGGTGGAGGTGTGGGAGGTGTCCGTCGTAAAGCGGCAAATGGTGAGGCGTCCGACCTGGAGCACCTAAATCACAAAATTAACATCAGTAGCACACACCCCATTGTTCACGTTTATCCGGGAAGTCCGCTACTCTTAGCAAAAGTATTTCCGGTTTTTATGTCGTGCCCGCCCCCAATGACCGTGTCAGCGCCAGAGTTGATGTTGGCCAATCCGGGGTGGTCGCTAGCATCGGAGTAGCGAAGAGGCTTCAAACTGCAGGTGAAGTCCGAGAGAGTGCTTTGTTAGCGCGAACTTGGGGAAGCTGCAGTTGGGGGCGGTCCAGGCGAATATTAGACGTAAGGGAAACTTGACATGGCAAAGGCCTTGTTCAAACTCGGCAGGTTCTCCTACCTGCATAAATGGACTGTGATCATCGCGTGGTTCCTGATTTTGGCGGGGCTGGGCGGTGCAGTTGCCGCATTCCAGAAGGGGTTCATCGACCAGTTCTCGATTCCCGGCATGCCGTCGGCAACGGCTTCGCACGTGATTGAGGAAAAGTTCCCCGATGTTCCGAACCCAATTCGAGAGCAGCGTATTTATGTCGCCTTCGAGGCTCCTGAGGGGCAGAGGCTCGATGACCCACAGAATAAAGAAGCTGTTGACCAGGTCATTAACGGCATCCGCGACAATGTCGGCCAAATCGCCGACGATTTGCAGCTTCACAACCCGGTAGACCTCAATCCGAAGATGCAGGCGATGGTCAAGGAACAGGGCATGGCCGCCGGCCTGCCCAAGGATGTTGCCGAGGCCGATGCCAATGCCATGCGTACCGTGTCCGATGACGGTCGCTACGGTATTTCCACCTTCGTTTTCGATGCCAAGATGCCGCAGGACATCGAGCCGGAGAATATGCAGGCGCTTCTCGACGCGATGCAGGCCGGTCGTGACGCAGGTATCAAGGTCGAGGCCTCTGGTCCGGGCATGCAGCCCGCGATTGAGGTGGCTCCGACCTCGGAGATTATCGGTGTGACCGTGGCGTTTATCGTGCTGGTTGTCACCTTCGGCTCTCTGGTGGCTTCGTTCCTGCCTATTGTGACGGCGGTAGTGGGCATCATCATCGGTGTCTTCGGTGTGACATTGATGACCGCATTCACTGACGTCAACTCGATTACCCCGGTGCTTGCCGTCATGTTCGGCCTGGCTGTCGGTATTGACTACGCACTGTTCATCCTCTCTCGCTACAGGGCAGAAAGAGCCCGAGGGATGACCAACGAAGATGCCATCGGTATGGCTACCGGTACGGCTGGCTCCGCTGTGGTTTTCGCAGGTCTTACTGTGATTGTCGCGTTGGCGGCGCTGACGGTTGCCAAGGTGCCGTTCATGTCCCTGATGGGTATTTCGGCTGCAATCACGGTGGCCTTCACAGTGCTGGTTTCTCTGACCCTGCTGCCGGCAGTTATGTCTCTGCTGGGCGACAAGGTCTTCGCTGGCCGCGTGCCCGGTGTTGCTGGCAATCCCTCGCGTAATGCGCGCAAGGGACGCCGCTCTTCCTTCTTCGGCGAGATGACGATGGGGCGTCGTTGGGTCACCTTCGTGCACAAGGCCCCAGGGTTGTTCCTGGTCGGCTGTATCGTCTTGCTGTTGGCGTTGGCCTACCCGGCTATGCACTTGAAGCTGGCGCTGCCGTCGGACTCTACTGCGGCGAAGGACAGCACGAACCGCAAGGCCATCACCATGATTGAAGAGGGCTTCGGCGCGGGACGTAATTCGCAGCTCATCATTATTGCCAAGTCGGATGATGTGAAGCCCGATGCGCCGGTGCTCAAACCGCTTATCGAGTCCCTGAAGCAGACCAACCCGGAACTCTCTGACATCGAGGCCGCCCGCAAGGCTTCCTATAGCTACGCTGTCGACCAGTTCAAGTCCAACGTCGGTGTCGAGCACATCCAGATGATTGGCATGAATCATGACGGCACTGCGGTCAAGATGATTATGACCCCGAAGTCGGGTCCGCTCGATCCTGCGACCAAGCAGTTGATGAACGCGGTGCGCGATCAGCAGAAGCAGATTGAGCAAACCACCGGCCTATTCACCGGTGTCACTGGCCTGGTTCCTATCGAAATTGACATCACCGACCGTCTCCAAGGCGCAATGCCGCTCTACTTGGGCGTTGTCGTGGGTCTGGCAGTGATCCTGCTGCTGATGATTTTCCGTTCCCTGATGGTGCCGGTGACTGCCGGTGTGGGTTTCTTGCTCTCTGTCGCAGCCGCATTCGGTGTCACGGTGGCATTTTTCCAGGATGGCCTCTGGGGTGTGATTAGCACTCCGGGTCCGCTGGTCAGCTTTGTGCCAATCTTCCTCATTGGTGTGACGTTCGGTTTGGCCATGGACTATCAGGTCTTCCTGGTTTCCCGCATGCGCGAGCATTACACCCACAACAAGGGTGAATCCTCGCCAGAATCGAAGTACAACGCGGTCGAAGAATCGGTCGTTGAAGGCTTTACTCTTGGCGCTCGTGTGGTCACGGCCGCTGCGATTATTATGATCTCCGTCTTCGCGGCGTTCGCCGGGCAACCCCTGGCGATCATCAAGGTATTCGGTTTCGCGCTGGGTGCCGCAGTGCTTTTCGACGCCTTCGTTATCCGCATGACCTTCATCCCGGCAGCCATGTTCCTGCTTGGCCGCGCTACTTGGTACATGCCGAAGTGGCTGGACAAGGTGTTGCCTTCTGTGGATGTCGAAGGCTCTGCCCTGGAAGAGGTTTCCGAGGAACTGGTGGAGAAGGGCCGCCGCGAGCGTATGGCTCGCGGTGAGTCCCTGTTGCCCGAAAACGAAGGTGCTGGGCGTGGCTTTGGCGACGTTGACGCTGACGAGGACGAAGCAGACAGTGCTGCTGGTGAAGTCGGTGCTGGTGCAGCCGCTGCGGCGGGCGCGGCGGGCGCGGCGGGCGCAGCAGGTGGTACCGCTGTGGCGGTTGCGACCAAGAAGCGTAACCGCTGGATTCCGAAGCGGAAGAAGGCAAAGCTGGAAGAGCTTGAGCCCGCTGACCAGGCGGAGCAGGCCGAACAGCCGGAGCGCTCTGACCAGGCTGAGCGAGCCGAACCGTCCGCCCCGACGGCACCAGCTGAGCCGGAGCAGGCCGAACAGCCGGAGAAGCCGACACAGCCGGAGCCGACAGAACAGCTCATGCAGTCCGCGCCAGCTGAACCAACTGACGCCCAGCCGAACCCGGAAAATGCTAAGGACATCGAGGTCCGCCCGTACTTCAGCCCGGCTCGTAAGCGGAAGAAGATTACGGTTGCGGAACTGATGAAGCGCGAAGGACTCGAAGAGGAAGCGCCACGTCGTAGCCGCGCCGTGTGGGACCCGGAAAACGCTGCCCAACCCGAGGAAAATGACAGCGCTGAGTAACTCGCGAATAGCACCCAGGTAACCTCAAGGCATTAGCACTGGACCACAACCAAGGAGCTTCATGTCGCAGTCGAGGACGACGGGCTTTGACGTCGTAAAGCAAATCGAAGGCGCGCGCGGACGTGCTGGCACCATCCACACCCCGCATGGCGATATTGCTACGCCGGCGTTCATTCCGGTCGGCACGAAAGCGACCGTGAAGACGCTCACGCCCGAGCAGGTGCGATCCACCGGCGCGCAGGCGATGCTGTCGAACGCGTACCACCTGTACCTGCAGCCCGGCGAGGAAATCGTCGACCAGGCCGGCGGGTTGGCAAAGTTCTCCAACTGGAACGGCCCGACATACACCGACTCCGGCGGATTCCAGGTGCTCAGCCTCGGCGCAGGCTTTAAAAAGACCCTCGCGATGGACGTCACCGGCATGCAGAAAGACGACATCGTCGCCGAGGGCAAAGAGCGCAACGCGTTCGTCGACGAGGACGGCGTGACTTTCCGCTCGCACATCGACGGCTCCGAGCACCGCTTCACGCCGGAGGTGTCCATGCGTATTCAGCACGCGCTGGGCGCCGACATCATGATGGCGTTCGACGAGCTCACCACGCTCATGAACACCCGCGGCTACCAGGAGGCATCCGTCGAGCGCACGCACCGCTGGGCGCGTCGTTGCCTTCAGGCTCACAACGAGCTGACAGTTTCGCGCGGTCAGGTTGACGCGCACGTCCATTCGCTTGACGACGGCCAGTTGCCCATCCAGCAGTTATTCGGTGTCGTGCAGGGTGCGCAGTACGAAGACCTGCGCCGCAAGGCCGCCCGCGGGCTGGTGGAGCTCTCCCGCGAGTTCGAGGATGCCGGCCAGCTCGGCTTCCACGGCTATGGCATTGGTGGGGCGATTGAGAAGCAGAACCTGGGCCTGATCTGCGGTTGGGTCAACGACGAGCTTCCCGACGACCGCGCCCGCCACCTGCTGGGGATTTCCGAGCCGGACGATATTTTCGCCGCTGTCGAGGCCGGTGCCGACACCTTTGACTGCGTCGCTCCGACGAGGCTTGCCCGACGTGGTGGTGTGTACACGCTCGATGGTCGGATGACCTTGACGAATGCCCGCTTCAAGAACGACTTCCGCCCCGTGGATGCGGAGGTGCCCTCCTACACTTCGCTGAATTATTCCCGGGCCTACCTGCATCATCTGTTGAAGGCCAAGGAGTACCTGGCTGGCACGCTGTGCACGATTCACAACCTGTTTTTCATGGTGCAGCTGGTGGAGAACATTCGCGCTGCGATCCTGGAGGACCGGTTCTTCGAGTATCGCGATGAGTTCATGGGCCGCTACTACGCCAACGGTGGCCGTGCGGTGGGGAATTAGGAGTCGGCTGGGGGCTGGGGTGTGCTGGGGAGTGCTTGGGTCGGTTGGGCTGTGGCTGGGCTGGGGCTAGGCTTCTGCCTTTTCGCACTTCACGACAGCCATGTCACCTCGTGCCATCTGTGGAGGTGGCATGAGGTGACACCAGTGGCGTGAAGTGGCAGGGAACACCCGAATCAGTCCAGTGGCGTGAAGTGGCGGCTGGGCGGGCCCGGGGGAAGCCCAAAACTAGACCTAGCTCTACTGCGCGAGGCAGTCTCAACCGGCATCATGGAGGACATGATCACGGTTGAACGACTCAGCAAGAAGTACGGTTCGAAATTAGCCGTCGATGACCTGTCCTTCACCGTTCCCGACGGTGTAGTGACAGGTTTTCTCGGCCCAAATGGCTCCGGCAAGTCCACCACCATGCGCTGCATGCTGGGCCTCGATACCCCGACCACGGGCCAGGCCTTGTTCACCGGGACGGATTCCCAGGGCAACACCTACAGCAACCAGCCCTTTTCCACGCTGAAGAATAAGCCCAGCATCGCCGGTGCAATTCTGGATGCCGGTTGGCACAACAAGGCTCGTTCGGGCCGCGCTCATCTGCGGGCCCTCGCCCGCGGCGCCGGCATCCCCGACACCCGCGTGGAAGAGTGCCTTGAGCAGGTCGGCATGACCGAGGCGGCGAAGGACAAGGTCGGCGGCTACTCGCTGGGCATGAAGCAGCGTCTGGGAGTGGCAGCGGCTCTGCTCGGCAAGCCGCAGCATCTGATTTTGGATGAGCCGGTCAACGGCCTGGACCCCGAAGGCGTCTCGTGGATGCGCCACACCATCAAGGCGCTGGCCGCTCAGGGCTGTGCAGTTCTCGTGTCGTCGCACCTCCTTTCCGAGATGCAGCTCACCGCCGACCGCATCGTCGTCATCGGCCGCGGTCGCATGATCGGCGAGTACAGCATGGATGAATTCCTTTCCGACGGCACGGTCATCGAAGTTGAAGTCGATGACCCCGCTCGGCTGCTGCAGGCGTTAGGGCCGGTCGCGCGTGGGGTTGACGTCGATAAGCAATTGCGCATTCAGCTTTACGACGGCATCAGCGAGCAGCAACTCCGCCGCGACATTGCGGCTGCTGCCTTGCGTGAGGGGCTATTGGTGACGCGGTTGCACACGAAGCGCGACAACCTGGAGGAGAAGTTCCTGGCTGCGACCCAGGAATCGCAGGAGTACCGCGCGCAGGCGATTGGGCAGTAGGGGAGTGACTGAGATGAGTTTTGGAAACGCTTTGCGGTCGGAGTGGACGAAGCTAGCCAGCCTGCGTGGCACGTGGGTATATGTGGTGTTGTTGGTGGGCTCGATAGCTGGGCCGATGGCGGCTTTCAGCATGGCGGCGGATGCTGGTGCGACCGCTGATTGGGAATTGCTGCTGTTGGGGACCGTGATCTTCAACATGATCGTGATTGCCTTTGGTGGCTCCACCCTGGCGGGTGAGTACAACGATCAGATGAATGCGCATGCGTTCTTGACGCAGGACCGAAGGAGCCTGTGGCTTTCGGCACGGATGACGCTGACCCTTGTGCTGATTGCTGTCTGTTGGGTCATTGGTGTGGCGCTTGCTTGGCTATCGGTGACGGTTTCCCCGCGCGTGGAGTTCAAGGGCGGCGACGCTGCCACGGACATGCTCGCCGGAGTGCTTGGCTTTGTAGTGTTTGGACTAATCGCGATGTCGCTGGGAGTGTTGACGCGCTCGCGCGTGGCCGCTGTCGCCATTCCGCTGGTGTGGATCCTGGTGGTGGAAAGCATGCTGGAGTTCGCGGCGCTCGCGTATGCAATTTTCCGGCCACTGTGGCTGGTCACGCCGGGTGCACGCATTCAGCAGTTGTCAACGCAGCTGGGCGGTCTGATGGCAAACCCGGAGAATCCACGCCTCGGGTTTGAGGCTGGGATGACGCAGCCGATGTGGTTCAACATCGTGGTGCTGGTGGCCTGGATCGTTGTGGCGGTTGGCGTTGCTCATTGGGCCAATGCCAAACGGGATGTGAAGTAAAACAGAAAAGTGCCGCGACTACTCGCTTCTCAGGCGAGGTCGCGGCACTTTTTTCGTCGTTAAGCGGGAACGTGCGTGTCGTAGTAGCCTTCGCGGCGCTTGACCCACGCGATGACGGCGTAGGTGACTGGCATGACTACAATCTCGACGGCGGTCTTCCAGATGAAACCGACGATGACGTAGTTGACGAAGGTGCCCCAGGTATCGATGCCGATCGCGGTGGCGGCGATGGAGCAGAAGATGAGCGTATCGACGAACTCGCCAACCACAGTCGAGCCCATCAGGCGCGCCCAGAGAGCCTTTTCGCCAGTGCGCTTCTTAATGGCGTTGAGCGACCAGGCGTTGAGCAGCTGACCGACGACATAACCGGCCAGACCTGCGAGAACAAGCTGCGGGACGGTGCCCAGCACAGTGGCGAATGCTTCCTGATTCTCGTACCACGGTGCCGCCGGGAGCTTGATGGCGGCAAAGAAGCAGAGCATTGCGCCGGCGAGGATGGCGAAACCGGTCCACACGGTGCGGCGGGTGGCTTTGTAGCCGTAGCACTCGGAAAGCACGTCGCCGATGACGTAGCTCAAGGGGAAGAGGAAGAAGGCCCCGTCGGTGGCCAGGCCGAAGATTTCCACGCCCTTGGTGGCGGTGATGTTGGAGACAATTAGAACGCCAATGAAAATGGCCGTGAACATCGGGTACAGCGATTTCGGTACCGGGATGTGGCGTGGCGTGGTTGCTGTGGATTCGGACTTAGTTGCGTTCTCGGGCGCGTGCGAGGTGCTCACAGCGGCAGTCTCGGCGTTGCCCGGCCCAGACTTGGGCAGGTTTTCGTTATTTGTCACGGGAGGGAATGTTACCTGCCGCTTAGGGCTCCAAGCGAGCGCCGATGAAGTCTTCGAGGTTGAATTTTTCTAGCGAGAGCCGAAATCTCCGGGGGCCAGTCTCTCTGTGAGCCGCTAGGATTTCTTCTCGTAACTAATATTTTTCATACGAATGCTGCAAATAAATAGTGCAATGCAGCTAACGATGAGAGACACTAGAGAAATTTCAGAATAGAGCAATGCCCTGTCGGCCTTTGCAGTGACAGCGGTTGTGCTCATGTGAGTAGTTTGCTGAGCAAGCTGTCCCAGCGTATACATGCCATTTGCGATACCTAGTATGCAAAGAATGCTTACCGCTATTCCTGCAGCGGAAATGAACTGTAGTGATTTTATCTGTAGATGTGGTGACATTGCTCACCTCGGAAAGATCCACTTACGAAAAGGCGGGCGCACATCATTCCAGGTTGGATATCAAAGTTTTTGAGTGGCGCATGCCCCACCATTCCGAATTGACAACCGTTATGTATGCCAGTCGATCTAGTAGATACAATTCGGCCGAAATTATCGCGATTTTGGAAGTCGAAACGATAATTGCAAATATTCGCAGGTGCGCTGTATGTGGCAGTTTCTTCGTTAATGTGAGTGCGCTGGCCATCAATGCGGTGGAAGATTTGTCCGCCGGGAACTGGGATGTTTACCCCTCCAAATTGGTAGTGGAATGCTGGAATCCATGCATATCCTGAAGCACTTCTCACGGCGGAAGTAGCTGTCGATGTTTTGGGAACATAATCATATGATGCAGGGTTGTTGCTCTGTGCGCTGCCTCCAAAGACGGTTGTTCCCTGGTCGAGTAATGTGTCAGCGCTATGTGGGCTTGCGGAGGCTGTTCCTGGATGCATTGCGCAAAGAGATGTGACGGTAGCGCTTACAGCTAGGATTAATGATGTGAATTTACGACGGGTTATGTGTCCCTTTTTAGTCATTATTGAGTGTCCTCAAATATGTTTGATAGGCCGACATGGGAAAACTATAACAAAATAATTAATGTCCTATGGGGATTAATGACGTTATTTTGGTAACCGTCTAATCTGGGGGTAGCCGATAGTCAATATGTAAGATTGTATGAACTTTAATTGGATGAAGGGATTGTCGCATTTCTTCTAGTCGGCTCGCTAATCTGTAATGGTGGCCAATTTAAAGCAAGTGATAACCATCAACTGTTCAACGCTCCTACCTCCCACCGGCCGCTACGCCCCTTCGCCGACCGGTCGGCTGCACCTGGGAAACCTGCGCACCGCAGTTCTCGCCTGGGCGCACGCCCGCGCGCAGGGTGGCCGCTTCATCGTGCGTATCGAAGATATCGACCGCCAGCGCTCCCGCCCCGAGTATGAGGTGCAGCAGCTCGCCGATCTCGAGGCCATCGGCATCGACTGGGATGGCGCCCCGGTCCGCCAGTCAGAACGCTCTGACCTGTATGAATCCGCGCTCGCCGACCTCACGCAACGCGGCCTGACCTATCCCTGCTTCTGCACGCGCCGCGAAATCCTCGCCGCCTCCTCCGCGCCGCATGGCGTGCCAGGTCAGTATCCCGGCACGTGCCGTTCGCTTGACGACGAGCACCTCGCCGCGAAGAAAGCCGAATTTGCGGCGGCGGGGAGAAGACCGTCGATACGCCTGAAATCGCAGGTGACTGAGGGGACCGCGACCGATGAACTGTATGGCGAGATTACCGCCCCGATCGATGACTTTGTCCTCCAGCGTGCCGATGGCATGTGGGCCTACAACCTCGCAGTCGTCGTCGACGATGCCGAGCAGGGGGTGACCGAGGTCGTGCGTGGCGATGACCTGATGTCCTCCGCCCCGCGTCAGGCGTACTTGGCTGGTCTTTTGAGGTACGCGACGCCTTCCTTCGTGCACGTGCCTCTGGTGGTGAACTCTGAAGGGCGGCGGTTGTCCAAGCGCGATGGCGACGTGACTCTCGGTGAGGTGCCCGCGGATGCAGCGCAGCGGTGGATTTTGGATTCGCTCGGTGGCGGTGATGGCATCGATGGTGGCGGGAGCGCAGAGCTTGACTCCATCGCTGACCTCCCTGAAGCCCTGCGTGCGGGTCTGGAAATTCCTCGCGGACAGGTGATTTTCTAGGGCCCGCCGAGAACTACGGCTAGTGCATACGTTAGGGGCAAGAGTGCGAATGCAACTAGGGCGTGTCTCCTAATTGTGGGCCTGTGC
>NZ_KV836174.1:0-2506 GCF_001838255.1 Corynebacterium sp. HMSC073B01
GCACAGGCCCACAATTAGGAGACACGCCCTAGTTAGTGCAAACCGCCCAGGGATGCGAATGGCTCCTCGGCCTGGATGTCGTGCAAGGGCACGCGCACCCAAGGCGAATCACTGTGTGCGAGCAGCTCGGTGAGCCGTTGCGATTGATCCTTCATCGCAGCGGTGACGTCGGGCTCACCATCACTCGCCCAGATCATTCGACCCCACCAGAAACTTGCGGCTACGTCAGCCCACGACACGAAGTAGCGCTGCAGCGCCGCCACGGCCTTGTCTGAAATCTGAAGGAACTCTTCTGGAGAGATCCACCCCAGCTCCGTTGCCGCGCCACCAACGCTGTGAACACGGATTATGTCCCATGCGCGAGTAGTGGCGGGCAGTGCCGGGGCCGCTGCTTTGGCAAAGCCCTCCGAGCGCAACATCCGTACAAGGTAACGGAACTTATGTTCTGCACCACGCGGATCCACGCCTTGGACAACAAAGAAGTCTTTCAGAAACTCGATTCGCTCCTCCATCTCTGCCTCGAGCTCGTTCTCAGAGATGTCCTTCACTGCATATGCGAGCGGTAAAAGCAGGTCATTTTCCACGTGCTGGCCACCTTCGAGCAGAGCATCAATAACCTGATACGCTTCCTGTGCACCAGTGACCCCCCAGTTTTGCTCGAGAGATGTTTTGTAGTACTTGGCCGCCCTTGCGTTGATGGCCTCAACCCCTAGCGGGGTCGCAAACGCCTTATTGCTCTTGTACAGCATGCCCCAGGAGTGGCGGCGCACCTCATCTTTGCTCGGCGCCGGTTCCGGCCATGGGAACTTTGTAAGGCGGTAGATCCAAGTATCATCAAACTTTGCTGGCGTGAACGTTGAGCTCATACCCACACAACGTACCGAGGTTTCGGGGTTGAGTCAGCGTTACTTCACACGCCACCCCACACCTGGGGTGAGTTATGTCATAGCACTGAACGGCAGGCGCGGTTTTTATTGTGTTGTTAGTCTCGTGTGCATGACAGGACCCCAAATTGCAATGACAGACCGGCCAGATCTCGGTGCTGCACTTAAACGTGCTGGTGATTCCGAGATTGTGCACGCTGCCGCCGCAGCCGTTGCAGAAGGCCTTGGTGTCGACGAGATTGTGCTGGAAGCCGCCGCTACGAAAGCAAGTGGGGTGGATGGTGCCGCGTTTGTCACCAACCGCAGGATCCTCGTGACCGCCGATAAGAAGGATCCATCCCATTTTGAGTTCCTTGAACTTGACAACCTGGGCAACGTCACAGTTCTGCCTTACAAGGGCGGCTGGGCCGTCGTGGTCCAGCTCTACAACACATATAAAGTGTGGAGCGGTTTCACAGAAAAGGCTGCGAAACGTGTGCAATTTGCCGCCCAGTGGGCTCTGACCGCAGGCCGAGAGGCACGAACTGAGGCCTCGCGTGCAGTGTCGTCGACGGAGCTTTTTGAGCGATGGAAAGAAAACAAGCACCGTCTCAATCGCAATAGTTTGGAAGAGCTTGCAGAGTCGATGCGCTCCCTGTATTCCGACATTGATTCACGGTGGTGGACTGAATAATGATTCGACTTGCATACCCGGGTTCGCCCGACCGATTTAATGGGGCAGAAGACACATCACACATCGAGCAAAACCTGGCTATTGCGGAAAATGGCTATCGCCATTACATCAAGCATGGCTCGTTACTAGAAACTGGAGCATCTCCGGCAAATACGACTGCTATCTCCAGGTCAAACTCCAGTGCGGGCACGACAGGTGCTCAGGCCAGCGGCGCATCGAAAGGTCTCAGTGTAAAGAAGCAGCTATTACTCCTTCCCTTAGTGATAGCGGGCATCGTGGTGCTAGCGATTGCCTACGTTGCAGCTAAAGACGCGCTCTTTAGTGACAAGTCAGACGAGTCCGCTGCTCCCGCACAGTCCGCCGCTGAAGCACCTGCCGATCCCGGCGCTTCCAACGGTGGCGCTACCGGTGCCACTGGTGGGGATACCGCTGGCGGCCTCACCCCTGCCGACCACGCACCCGAACCGATTGCTAGTTTCGTGCGGGCCTGCACAGACTATGAAGTGGTGTTTAGCTACTATGGTGCGGATAGCGCCCCTGCCCCACAGGCAATGGGTACCAACTGTTCCGTGGATACTACGAAGGCACCCGACGTTGGTTACGTAGTCTTCACCGATGACCCTGCCGCCACCGCCGCCGTTCGTGACGGCAAGCCCGTCTTGGATGCCGTTGAGATTCCGGCAGAATCAACGCGCGGTTCCACATTCAAGGCGCAGAGAGTGGAGTCCCTCATCACAGTTGCGGAAATCCTCCCAGAGGACCAGGGAATCGTTGAGTACATGATCAAAAATGATGACCCCGAAGTGGCAAAGAAAGCATTGGTCGACCTCGGCGTGGCCAAGTAGAACTACAACTATCCGCGCTTTTAGGAAAGACCGCATATAGACACACTGCCGCCCCAGTTCCTCCCATAATGGGGGTTAAGTGACAAAAAGTGTGTCCGCTCGGT
>NZ_KV836175.1:0-1293 GCF_001838255.1 Corynebacterium sp. HMSC073B01
CCGGAAAAGACACACTTTTCTTTACTTAACCCAAACTGGTTGCCTAGCAAAGGTTAAACGAAAACCCCCTCCCGGATACCCGGGGAGGGGGTTAGTCTGAGCGGATGACGGGACTCGAACCCGCGACCCTAACCTTGGCAAGGTTATGCGCTACCAGCTGCGCTACATCCGCAAATACGCTCGCCCATAAGGGCTTACGTGGTGCGCGATACTAGGATTGAACTAGTGACCTCTTCCGTGTCAGGGAAGCGCTCTCCCACTGAGCTAATCGCGCTGGGGTAAAAGCTATATAGAAGCTTTCAAGCGCAACCCCCTTCCAGGAGAAGGGGGTTTTGCACTGAGCGGATGACGGGACTCGAACCCGCGACCCTAACCTTGGCAAGGTTATGCGCTACCAGCTGCGCTACATCCGCAAATACGCTCGCCCATAAGGGCTTACGTGGTGCGCGATACTGGGATTGAACCAGTGACCTCTTCCGTGTCAGGGAAGCGCTCTCCCGCTGAGCTAAACGCGCATTACATCGAAACCGGTAAGGAATCTCTGCTGAGGTGGAAACGGGAATCGAACCCGTGTACACGGCTTTGCAGGCCGTTGCCTCGCCACTCGGCCATTCCACCGTGAGGCTGCCGCCTCAGTGGTTGCCTCGAAGTTATACCACAGAGCTTAACTTCTTGAGAAACCAGAGCGGATGACGGGACTCGAACCCGCGACCCTAACCTTGGCAAGGTTATGCGCTACCAGCTGCGCTACATCCGCATCACGTTGCAAGAAGAGCGAAGAAGAATCTCAATTGCTCTCTTGCGGTGCGAAAGATACTTTAGCGTGCTTGTGCGATTGATTACAAATTACCAGGTGAACATCTGTATTGTGCCTGTGGGCGTAGGGCTAAAGGCCAACCTTTGATGCCTCTGAATCGCAACGATGTCATTTATTCGCTTTCGTGGGTTGGTTACTGGGGGCTATCGAGTCGCTATCGTCATGGAGTTCCATCGGTGGGGTAATAAATCGTCGAACTGCGGAATCGCAAACGCAATGAAACTCAATTAGGGAAATTCCCAAAACGCGTGCTAACTTATTCCGCAGAGCAGCAAAGGCATAATGCTTTTCTGTCCGAGTCCCATAGCTCAGTGGAAGAGCGTTCCGTTCACACCGGAAAGGTCGCTGGTTCGAACCCAGTTGGGACTACTATTTAAAACCCCGGTCGACGCATCGTATAAAAACTGCGCGGCCGGGGTTTTGCTGTGTGACCTGAACTATATTGGGTTAAGTAAAGAAAAGTGTGTCTTTTCCGG